>JAADEN010000006.1 GCA_013153375.1 Chloroflexota bacterium
AAGTAGGCCAGGCCGGGCTTGGCCCGCTGCAGCGCGGGGTTGCGGGTGCCTTCGGGCGCGATGAGCACGATTTCGCCCGCGGCCAGCGCGGCCAGGGTCAGCCGGATGGCTCGCTTGTCCGTCTCGCCCCGATGCACGGGGATCGCGCCCCACCAGCGGGGCAGACGGCCGATGAGGGGGTAGTGGAAGGCCTCGACCTTGCCCAGCGGCGTGGTCGCCAGGGGCAAGTAGCCCAGCAGGATGATGGGGTCGGTGAACGCGATGTGGTTGTAATAGACGATGGCCGGCCCCTGCGCGGGCACATGCTCCAGGCCCTCCACCCGCTCGACGCGGGCCAAAACCCGCAGCCCGACCACGCGCAGCACCCAACGCCAAAAACGGCGGGCGCGATGGTAGGGCCGCGGGTCTTCGTGGGGCCGCACGGTGATGGTCGCGCAGGGGTCGCGGGCGGCAGAGGTCATGGGGTCATCCCTCGAACGCTCCTCGTCGTGGCAGCATTATACCATGTCCCCGCGGCCGCGGTGTGCTATACTACCCGCGCCTGGTTGGATGGGCCTTATCCCCTCTCAGGAGCGACGCCATGACCTTTCTCACCCAGCCCGAAGACCTGCAGGATCTGACCCTCTTGGGCCGCAAAGCGCAGCCCAGCAAGAAACTGGAGGCTTTCCCCAACCGCACGCCGGGGCGCTATTACCTGGTCACCATGGTCACCGACGAGTTCACCTGCCTGTGCCCCGTGACCGGCCAGCCTGACTTCGCCACCATCAAGGTCGAGTATGTGCCCGACCAGAAGATCCTGGAGTCCAAGTCCTTCAAACTCTACATCTGGTCCTACCGCAACGAGGGCGTGTTCCACGAGCATGTGGTCAATCAGATTTTGGAAGACATCGTGGCCGTGCTCGACCCGCACTACATCAAGGTCACGGGGGACTTCAACATCCGAGGGGGCATTGCCATCACCGTAGAGGCCGAGCATGTGAAGACCCCCGAGGCCAAAGCCGCGGTGCGGGGCTGCGGGTGAGGCCGGTCTTCAGGGCCGACACTGGTGATATTCCTGCAAAGTCACCGCGTCGGTGCGCTGCAGAGGCCAGAGGCCCTCTTCGTCCTCCTGAAAAGTGAGCAAGAGCAGGAACTCCTGGCCGGATATGTCCAGACCGCCCTGGGGTCGGGGATACCAGTATTCCTCCCAGCCGTGCACGAAGACCTGCCAGCGGTCGCCCTGGCGGCGGACTCGCAAAGGCTCGTAGGCCGTGAGCGCGATCTGGCCGTCCACGGGCGGTCTTCCGTCGCGGGTGTAGGCCGCCACTTCGTCGGCCTCCGCGTTGATGCCGCGGGTGGGATCCTGCCCTTGGGCCAGGGCCGGGTACTGCTCCCAGAGCACGCGGATGTCGCCGCGCAGCACGGCCTGCTTGCGGTAATAGAAGTACGCCCGCACCTGGGGCATGATCCTGTTCCAGGTGTCGGGCGCGGGGGTGGCGAAGCCTCGCGGCAGGCACGGCCACGCGGCCGGCCGCGAGATCCGGATGGGCCACGGGCTGCACGCGACCAGCAGCCCCAAAAGCAGCCCCACCAGCAGGCTCAGTCGTCGTCCACGCCGCGCGGCCCGGCCCCGGCCGGACCGCGCGGCCCACAGCCCCCTCGTCACGGCCATCCACCTCCCAGCAGGAAGGGGAACGGCCCTTGCACGCGGACTTCCAGGGTCCACCAGTCGTCCTCCAGGGGCAGGACCCACAACTCCAGCGTGTAGGGCGTGCCCTCGACGGAAGTCTCGGCCACCAGGTGGCCCGCGTCGTCCCAGGTCAGGCGCACATCCTGCCAGCCGTTGGTCTCCAGCGCGGCCGCGGCTTGCTCCAGCCACGCTTGCACCTCCTGCGACCGCGCGCGCATGAAGAAGAAGGTGCTCGGCTCGTTCAGGTCGAACCCGATCATCCGCTCATAAGTCCGGCCCGGGGGCAACGGCAGACGCGGCGGGGCAGGCTGGGGCGGAGGCTCCGGCCCGGCGGCGCCTTGCTGCGCCGCGCAGTCCCCGGCCAAAGGCCCTTCCTCATGGGTGCCCTCGATGAGCCAGCCGTCTTGGAAGGGGCGCACCATGAACTGGCGCATCTCCTGGCTTTCGGGGTGGCAATACACCCGGACCGCGGGCGGCGTGTCCTCGATGTCCCAAATCTGCAGGGGGTCCCAGTAGCCGCCGTTTTTCTCCACGAAATCGTTCCTTTGCCACTGGTGCTGCGCGGCCACCTGATCCAGCGCGGCCAGGACTTGCGCCTTGTCCTGCGGGCTGAACAGGTACAGCAGGGCCATGACGGGCGCGCCATCCTTGAGTTGGATGTTGTCTTCGGTGCCCAGGACCTGGGCTTCGGGCCAGGTCCAGCCCTCCCAGGGGCCCGCGGCCTGGCCCAGGTAGAAGTGCGCCTGGTGCTCCATGCGGAACACGGCCCGCGCGGCCAGCAGGTCGCGCAGCAAATCCACATCCTCGGTGCGGCCATGCCAGCGGATCTGGACCGGCGTCGCAGCCGGTGCGAACCACTTGTCGGCGCGCAGTTGCTCGAAGGGCTTGAGCACCAGGACCAGCCGGGCGGTCACCTTGCCGTCGGCCCCCTTGTGCAGGGCCAGGATCAGGCGCAGGTCGCCGTCGTCCTGGGCCTTGGTCCACATTCCCCAGGCCGCGTCCGCAGCGCTGCGTTGCAGACGCTCCTCCCAGCCTTGCTCACGGATTTGGGCCGCGAAGTGGGCGAACAGGTCGTCCAGAGGCCTGTCGCTCTCGAAGCGGGTGACCTGATAGACGGTGAAGAGGCTGCCCCCGCCCGAGCCGCCTTCCATGAAGACATCCTCGGGCGGCGTCAGGCGCGGCAGCAGTTGGAAGGGATCCACGGGCGTGCCTGCGGGCCCGGGGGCCATGAAGGCGCGCTCGTCCGCGCACGGCGACCCGGCGGGATCGTCCGTCTGGCTGTAGCGCACCACGACCAGCAGGTTCTCCGCGTCGTGCGGCGGCTGCACCAGCATAACCTCGGCCCACTGCTGGGTGTCGTCGCCGTGGCACAGGAAGGTGATGGGCGGCATCTCGGGCGGTCCGGGCACGAAGCCGCCCTGTTCTTCCGGCATGGGCGCCCACGGCGGGAGCCCTTCGGTCCGCCAGCCCGCGGCGGACCAGCGCGCCTGCCAGGCGGCGATCTCCGTTGCGGGCAGGAGGAGGTACGCTTCGGTGTTCTGATATTCGGGGTGGCGGGTCACATGCACGCCGAGGATGCGCCCGTCGGGCAGGGGGATGGGCATGTCCGCAGGCGCTTCGCCGATCCACCATTCGACCTCGCCCGACCAGGCCGAGTCGGTGGCTTCGAACCAGCGCCGCCAAAGGTCCGGGTCCTCAGGACCCTGAACCGTGGGCCACGCGTCGGGCGTGAAGATGGGCCAGGTCTCGGCCGCGGTGGGAGCCGCGGCCTGGGCGGTGGAGGAAGGCGAAGGCTGCGGAGAAGGCGTGCTCGGCGTCCCTCGCGAGCAGGCTGCCAGCGCGCTCCACAGCGCGAGGATGCCTAACCAGCGTCCGATGCGAAGAGAAAGCATGGTTCACCTCCGAAACCGGGGATGGTCGGAAAGCAGAGCAGGGAACACGGGGCGCTAAGGCCCCGCCGCAGCCGCGGGCGCGAACCGCGCGTGCACGAACCACAGGGAATCCCAGAGCGCGGCGGCGTGGATTTGGACTTCGTAGGTGCGGCCTTCGATCTCACGGCGGGCGACGAGGAGGGCTTCGTCGGCCCCGCGCGTCGCCGTTTGGACCTCCCAACCGGCCGCGTCCAGGCTTTGGCGCACCGCCTTCCACCACGGGTCCCAGGTGGAGGGCGAGGTCCGCACCACGAACCAGGAGGCCAAACGGCGGGTCGGGTCGCCCGATACGAATTGCCACATTACGAAGCGCGTGTCGTCGCCGCCCGGCAGGGGCAGTTTGAGCCGCGCTTTCTGGAGCAGGGCGAACTCCGGCCAGGGCGGGGCCGTGCCGGCGTGGATCTGGCACAGGTCGGGATCCGGGTTGTACTCCAGCATGGCCCAAAATCGGCCCTGCGCGGGCCACAGGGTGGCCCAGATGGACCCCCGCCCTTGTTTCGGGCAATACAGGCGCGAGCGGTTCGCGGCGCGCGCTTCGATGTCCCACAGGGTGGGCGGGCCGACCGCGCTCATCACCGCGTCGCTTTGGGGCTCCCAGCCGTGGGCGCGGGCGACCGTGTCCAGCCGCTTTTGCAGCCCGGCCGCGTCCAGGCGGCTGGCCCAATACAGGGTGGCGTAGGGCGGGCGCTGACCCGCGCTCGCGACGCGCGAGCCCACGACGCGCACCCCGTCGGCCTCCCAGCCCTGCCAGCGTTCCCGGGCCTGGCCGACCCAGATGCGCACGGGTTGAGGCTCTCGGAACAAACTTTGGGCCCAGGCCAGACGCCGCAGCGCAGGAACCTCGTCCGCCGCGCCCCGAAAGGTCACTTCCACCTTCTCGTGCGGGGGCCAGGGCTCCTGGGCCTGCATCTCCGCCAGCGGGGCCTGCGTGCGGATGAGGATCGCGTGCACGCGCGGCGCGTCGGGTTCTCGCAGAAGGATGAGCGTCAGGTAGGGCATGTCCGCGGCGGGCTTTTCCCAGCGGCCCCAGGCGCTGTGCTCGTGGGTGGCTGCCGCCGCGCGCTCCCAACCGCCCTCTTCCAACTGCCGGGCGAAGGTGGCGAACAGGTCGCCCAGGGTGGTCGAGGTCTTCCCCAGGTTCAGGACGACCTCTTGGATCGCGAAGGAGTTCGTACCCGCCGCGATCGCGCTTCCGCCGCCTTCGAAGCGCAGCGTGACGCCCGCGGGGGGCCGCAGCCGCGGCACATCCCGGAAGGGGTCGGGCAGCGGCCCGAAGGGCGCGGGCGGGGTGCCGGAGAGAATCTCGCAGCCCGGCGCCGGGCCCTTCCCTTCTTGCAGGCGGCTGTACAGAATCTGGAGCCACAGGCCCTCCTGGCCTTTGAGGCGCATGAAGGTGACATCCAGACGGGTGTCGGGGTGCTGGGGATGGCACAGGGTGGCCGTCAGGCCCGGAGGTCCGCCCCACGCGCCGAGGAAGCCCCCGGGCGGGGTCCAGGTGGCGGTCCGGTTCACCCGCCAGCCCGCGGCGTCCAGTTGGACCTGCCAGGCGCGGCGCGCGGCGTCGTCCGGCAGGCGCAGGTAGATCGCGGTCTCCCGGATGCTGGGGTCGAATTGCCGCTGGTACGCGCCGATGACCTCGGCCTGCTCGGGCCAGGGGAGCGCGTCCAGGCGGGGCGCGTCGCGCACCCAATAGACGCCCCGGCCCGCGTAGGGGCCGTGGGCCGCGCCCAGCCAGTCTCGCCAGGCCCGCGGGTCCTGGGGGCCTTCCAAGGTGACCCGCGCGGCTACGGTGGGCGGCTCCCAGTGGGCCTCCGCGGGCGAGTCCCACCAGTCGGGCGTGACCGCGGTGGCCTCGGCCGCCGGGGGCGTGGCCGCCGACGAGGGCGCCGCCGCTTTCTGGCAGCCGGCCAGCCCACCGCCCAGCAGGCCGGCCAAGGCCACCAGCCACCAAATCCGAAGCGTGTCCAGGCCGCGCACCATAACCATACCTCCGCTGGAGAATTGCACCCTTACGATAGCAAAGCGGAGGTAAAGTCTGTGTAAAGTTTTGGCGTTTCTGGGGGACGAGGCTACGCGAGGGCCGGGGCCGCGGCCTGGAGCGGCAGGTACACGGTCACCACCGTGCCCTGGCCGGGGACGCTGGCAAGATCCAGGCGGCCCTGGTGCAGGCGGATCAGGTGTTGGGCCAGGGGCAGGCCCAGCCCCGAGCCCGTCCGATGGCGGGCGCGCGCGGCCGCGCCGCGGTAGAAGCGGTCGAACACGCGCGCCTGCTCCTCGGCCGGGATGCCCGGCCCCGTGTCCGCGATGCGCACCACGGCCCAGGGGCCCTGGGCCGCCAGGCTCACGGTCACCCGGCCCCCGGGGTGGTTGTAGCGCACCGCGTTGTCCACCAGGTTGCGCAGGGCCACGGCCAGCAGGGTTTCGTCGCCCAACACCTCCAGGTCGGCCTCGCCTTGCATGTCCAGATGGACCTCCCGCTCGGCGGCCAGGTCATGGAGGTCGTCCAGGACGGCTTCGATCAGCGGCGCCAGGAGCACGGGCTCGCGGCGCACCTGGGGCTCCCCGCGGGCCAGCAGGAGCAGGTGCTCGACCATGCTCTCCAGGCGGTGCAGGGTGCGGGTCATGGCCGCCAGACTCGCGTGGGTGGCGGGGTCCGCGGCCGCGGGGCTCAGGTGCAGGGCCTCCAGCGAGGTCCGCAGGGTGGCCAGGGGCGTGCGCAGTTCGTGGGCCGCGTCGGATACGAACCGCTGCTGTTGGAGGAACGCGGTCTCCAGGCGGTCGAGCAGGTCGTTGAACGCCTCGGCCAGGGCGCGCACCTCGTCGTGGGTCGGGGGCACGGCCACGCGAGTGTGCAGGCGGTCCGCGTCCACGCGCGCCACCGCGCGGCTCAGCGCGCGCACGGGCTGCAGGGCCCGGCCCGAAAGCCAGTAGGTGGCCGCGCCGCCCACCAGCGCGGTAACGAGCAGCGAGAGCAGGGACAGGCGCTGCACGGCCCGAAGCACCTGTTCCTGCAAGGTTTGCTCGGCCTGACGCATGATGTCCGGCACCTGATACCAGGTGACCAGGTCCGAAGCAGGGGCCTCTTTGCCGGGGAAGACGGGGAGCAGCCGCGAGCCGTAGGGCGTGCCGTCGGGCACGACCATGAAGAAGCCCATCTGGATCACGGGCGGCAGGGCCTTGCGCACGGCCCAGTTGATGAACAGCACCTGCAGGCCGCCCACGGCCAGCAACAGCAACGCGGTGCCCACGGCCAGGCGCATCCGCAGCGAGAGGCGGCGGGTGAGGCGTTTCCAGAAGCCCCGACGGGTCATGGCTCCTCCTCCGGCACCAGGCGATAACCCTTGCCGATGATGGTCTGAATGTAGCGGGGCCGCTGCGGATCGTCCCCCAGTTTGCGGCGCAGCGAGCGGATGTGCACCCGCACCGTGTGGGTGAAGGGGTTGACCTCCTGGCCCCAGATGTGTTCCAGCAGTTCCTCCTGGCTGACGACCCGGTCGGGGTGGCGCATGAGGTGCTCCAGGATGGCGAATTCCTTGCGGGTGAGGCGCAGCCGCCGTCGGCCTTGCCACGCGGCGTGGGCCGCGGGGTCGAGGGTGAGGTCGCGGTAGCGCAGCACGGGCGTGCGCACGGGCGCGGCTCGGCGCAGCAACGCCCGGATGCGGGCCAGCAGTTCCTCCAGGTGGAAGGGCTTGACCAGGTAGTCGTCGCCGCCCGCGTCCAGGCCCTGCACCCGGTCGTTGGGCGCGTCACGGGCCGTGAGCATGAGGATCAGCAGGTTCGGGCGCTGGGCGCGCAGCGCGCGGCACACCTCCAGCCCGTCCAGGTCGGGCAGGTTGAGGTCCAGGATGACCAGGTCGTAGTCGTACACCAGCCCCTGGTGCAGCCCTTCCTCGCCCGTCAGGGCCACATCCACCGCGTAGCCCTTGAGGCGCAGGGTATGGGCCAGTTGGTGGGCCAGGTCGGCCTCGTCTTCCACGAGCAACAGGCGGGCCATGCGCCGTACTCCCGAACGCGGGCCTGAGAGCCCGCGGTCTTTTTTAGTATATAGCGAAAGGGAAGCCCCGGCGCGGGTTTTTGGCGCGCGGGCGCGCGCTTCGACCGCCGCGCTGGACAAACCCCCGCCCTTGGGGTAGAATAGCCCCCGCCTGGGGCCGAGGTGTTCCAGGCGGCTGTGCGCCGCGCACAGCGCATCATGTCTCAAGGGTATGTGACAGGAGGCCGACCTTGCCGAACACTCGTTCTGCCAAGAAACGCTTGCGCCAAAACGAAAAACGCCGCTTGCGCAATCGCTGGTTCCGTGGCCGGGCCAAGACTTTCATCAAGAAGTCCCGCCAGGCCATCGAGCGCGGGGATGCGGAACAGGCCCGCTATTATGCCCAGTTGGCCGTCAAGGCCCTGGACAAGGCCGCGGCCAAGGGCATTTTGCATCCCAACAATGTGGCCCGGCGCAAGAGCCGGCTGCTCAAACACCTGCGTCGTCTCGAGGCTCAGGGCGCTTCCGGCCAGGCCGCGTAATCGCCCCGTCTTTGCCTCGTCGGACGGGAACTCGTAGGCCGGGTTCCCGTTTTTGTTGTTTTGCCCGCCGCCCCACCCGTCGGGAGGAACCGCCATGCTGGACGCGCTGCAACGCCAGGTGCTGGATCAAATCCGCGCTTATCTGGCCGAACACGACATCCCCGAGCCCAGGGAATGGCGCTTCGCGCCCGTGCCCGGCGAAGGCGTTTGGGGCTTCGGCCTGCCCCTGTTCCCCGTGGCCGCGGCCGAGGTGCGGGCCAAGGGCCTTCGGGTGCCCGTGCCCCAGCGCGCCCAGGAACTGGCCGCGGACCTGGCCCGGCAGATCCAAACCCTGGACGGCGTGCAGCGGGCCGAGGCCGTGCGCGGCTACCTCAATGTCTATGTGGACCCGCACCGCTTCGGCCAGCAAGTGGTGGACACCATCCTCCAGCAGGGCCCCGAGTTCGGTCGGGCTCCCCGCCGCGGCCAGCGCCTCATGGTCGAATTTTCCCAGCCCAACACCCACAAGGCCTTCCATGTGGGCCACCTGCGCAATGTCATCCTGGGCGAGTCGGTGTGCCGCATCCTGGACGCCGCGGGCTACGATGTGGTGCGGGCCAACTACCTGGGCGACATCGGCTGGCATGTCATCAAGTGGCTGTGGAATTACCTCACCTATCACGCGGGGGAAGAGCCCCCGGCCGAGGACAAGACCGTCTGGATCAGCCAACTGTACATCGAGGCCAACCGCCGCCTGAAGGAAAACCCCGAACTGGAGCCCCAGGTGCGGGCCCTGTTCCGCCGCTGGGAGGAGCAGGACCCCGAACTGGTCGCGCTGTGGGAGAAGACCCGCCAGTGGTCCATCGAGGGCTTTGAGGAAATCTACCGCCTGCTGGATGTGCACTTCGACCGGGTGTACTACGAGAGCGAGATGGAAGAGCCCGGCAAGGCCCTGGTCGAGGAACTCATCGCCAAGGGCATCGCCCGGGACCTGCGGCCCGAAGGGCCGGTCATCGTGCCCCTGGACGAACTGCTGGGCCTGGACAAGCCCACCTACCGCACTTATGTGGTGCTGCGCTCCGACGGCACCAGTTTGTACGCCACCAAGGACCTGCCCCTGGCCATCCAGAAGTTCCGGGAATACCCCGATCTGGTGCGCAGCATCTATGTCATTGATGTGCGCCAGTCCCTCTACATGAAGCAGATTTTCAAGACCCTGGAACTCATGGGCTACGAGTGGGCGGATCGGCTGTACCACCTGGCCTACGAACTGGTGCTGCTGCCGGCCAACCTGGTGCGTGAGGTGGTGGAAGTGGATTTGGAGGCCGAGGCCCCGGCCCAAGAGGATTCCCCCAAACCCCAGGCCAAGGCCGCCAGTTCGCGCGAGGGCGCGGTGCTGCTGGACCAACTCTTCCGCGAGGCCCGGCAGCGGGCGCGGGCCATCGTGGACGAGAAGAACCCCGCCCTGCCCGAGGAGGCCAAGGAGCGGGTGGCCTGGCAGGTGGCCCTGGGCGCGCTCAAGTACAGCATGTTGGCCCGGGAGAACACCCGCTTCTTCACCTTCGACTGGGACCAGGCCCTGGACTTCAACGGCAACGCGTCGCCCACCATCCAGTACGCGCATGTGCGCTGCGCCAGCCTGCTGCGCAAGGCCGGCGGCGTGCCGGAGGAATCGGTCAGGCCCGCGCACGACCTGCACCCCGCGGAGGTGGCCCTGATCTCCCGCCTGGCCGAGTTTCCGGGCGTGGTGCTGCGGGCCGCGGAGGAGTTCAAGCCCCTGCACATCACCAACGCCGCGTTCGCGCTGGCCCGCGCGTTCAACGACTTCTACGACCGCTGCCCTGTGCTGGCCGCGGACGACCCCGCCACCCGGGACTTCCGCCTGCGGCTGGTGGCCGCGACCAAGCAGGCCCTGGCCAACGCGCTGCACCTGCTGGGCATCGAAGCGCCCGAGGTGATGTGAAAGCCGTTGGCCGTTAGCCGGTGGTCGGCAGGGGCAGGGATTGGCTGCTCGCGATAGGTCAGGTTCGTTTTGAAGCGCCCTCCCCTACGAGGGGAAGGGCGCGGCCGTAGGGACGACCGGCTGGTCGCCCGCCGCGGGGTGGGGTTTTGCGGGCTGGGCGCGAAACACAACTATATTTGCCTGCGCCCGCCTCGCTTGCTTGCGCTTTACCACAACCCCCGCGGCAGGCCGGGGCCGCCCAGGCGCACTTCCTGCGGCTTGTCGGGCCACAGCCCCGGGATGGATGTGCCGCACTTGGGGCAGGTGCCCTCGCCCGTGATGTGGTATTCCTGCACGATGTAGCCCCAACGCTTGATGAGCAACTCGCCGCACTGGGGGCACCAGGTGTGCTCGAAGGGCCCCACCCGGCCCGGCAGATTGCCCGCGTACACGAAGTTCAGCCCTTCTTCCTTGCCGATCTCGGCGGCCCGTATCAGTTGCTGCACCGTGGTGGGCGGCGGATCCTGCATCTGATAGTCGGGGTGAAACGCGGTCACATGCCAGGGGATGTCCTTGGACACCGAGACGATGAAGCGGGCCGCTTCGCGCAGTTCCTCCTCGCTGTCGTTCCAGCCCGGAATCACCAGCGTCACGATCTCGACCCAAAAGCCCATCTCGTGGGTCATGCGGATGGTGTCCAGCACCCGCTGGAGCACGCCGCCCAGTTGGCGGTAGTTCTTGTCGTTCATGGTCTTGAGGTCGATCTTGTACGCATCCGTGTGCGGGCGGATGTACTCCAGCACCTCGCGGGTGGCGTTGCCGTTGGACACATAGCCGGTGATGAAGCCCTGCGCTTTGGCCGGGCGAAAGATGGCCATGGCCCATTCGCTGGTGATGAGGGGCTCGTTGTACGATGAGATGATGGCCCGCGCGCCCTCGCGTTCGGCCAGGCGCACCAGGTCCTCGGGCTGCACCCGATGGATGAAGCGCAGGGCCGCGTCGCTGGCCGGATCCCGCAGGGCCTGCGAAGTGAGCCAGTTCTGGCAGAAGGGGCAATGGTAATCGCAGCCCAACATGCCGAAAGTGAGCGCGTCGTGGCCCGGCCAGACATGATAAAAGGGCTTCTTCTCGATGGGATCCACCTGCAGCGCGGCCACATAGCCCCACGGCACATACAGCACGCCGTCCTTGTTGTAGCGCACCTGGCAGATGCCCCGCCGTCCTGGCCGGATGAGACAGCGGTGCCCGCACGCGTAGCAGCGCACCGCGCCCTTGTCCAACTTCTCGTACAGTTCGCCCGGACGGGTGAGTTCGTCCAGAATCTCGCCCAGGGTCGTCCCCGATTTGGGGGGTAGGATTTTGTCGCTCATGGTCTTCCTCCCGAGGGGCGCGTGGCCCTTCAAGTATTAGTATACGGCATTGCGGCGTCTGGGCAAGGGCGCGATTTGGGGGACGCCCTCCGGGCGCGGCGCGGGCCCGCCGCGGAGCCCTTCCCCATGAAAACGGCCCTCGACGCACGCACGCCGAGGGCCGTCTTCGAAGGCCAGGGCCGTCGCTCAGGCCTCGAAAATCCAGCGGTCCACATCCCGCTGCCAGGTCACCAACTCCTCGGGGCGGAACCACAGGTCGATCTCGAAGGCGGCAGTCTCGGGGCCGTCCGAGGCGTGGGTCAGATTGCGGCCGATTTCCAGGCCGAAATCGTGGCGGATGGTGCCGGGCGCGGCCTCGGTGGGGCGGGTCGCGCCCATGGTCTGGCGCACCGCAGCGATGGCGTGGGGGCCTTCCCAGACCATGGCCATGACGGGCCCCGAAGTGATGTATTCGATGAGCCCCTCGTAGAAGGGCTTGCCCTGGTGCACCGCGTAGTGCTTGGCGGCCAACTCGCGGGAAACCCGCATGAATTTGGCCCCCACCAAGCGCAGGCCGCGGTTCTCCAGGCGGCGGATGACTTCACCGATGAGCCCCCGCTGGACGCCGTCGGGCTTGACCATCACGAAAGTGCGTTCCATGCGTTTCCTCCGTGCAGGCGCAGAATGGAGCCCCGCAGGGCCCTGAGATTGTACCCGGCTTGGGCTACCGCAGCAACTCCTCGGCCTTGAGGTAGGTGTCCAACGCGTCTTGCAGCCGTCCGGCCCGCGCGAACGCGTCGCCCAACAGTTGCAGCAGTTCCACGCTCATGGGATAGTAATACTGGGCCTGGAGCAGGTCTTCGATCACCTCGTCCAGGTATTTGCGCCGCCGGATGAGCCGCCGGTACAGGCGCAGACCGGTCTCCAGGTCGTCGTTGGCGATGGCCTCCCGGGCCCGGCGCAGGTCGTCCAGGTAGGGATCCTGCTCCTCGGGCAGCGGCTTGAGCGACATGGTCTCCGGCGGCGGGATGTGCTGCTGCGCGGGCACCCAGGCGGGCGGCGTGATCTCGACGCCCTCTTCTTCGGCGGTGGCCTCTTGCACCCATTCGAGGGTTTCCTGGGGGACGGGCTCCGCTTCGGCTTCGGCCTCGGCCGGGGCTGCCCCGGGCGCTTCCGCGGCGGTTGGGGCGGGTTCTTCCCACTCCGCGGTGGGGATGAGCCACTCTTCCTCGTCCGGCGGCGTGGTGGGACGCTCGCGCGTTTGGGCCTCGGCCTGGGCTTCCATCCAGGCCAGGTTGGCGATGGCGTCTTCCAGGGTGTCGGATTCGGGGAGGGCCGTTTCCGCGACCTCGGCCTCGGCCTGCCCTTCTTCGCCTTCGGCCTGCAGCCTCAGCCACTCGGGGAGTTCCGCGGGCTCGGCTTCTTCCTCGGCCGCTTCTTCGACGGCTTCCTGCTCCCCGCTCTCCGCTTCCTGCTTGCGGAAGGTGAGGAGTTCCTCGGTCTTGGCGCCTTGCTTGGCGGCCAGTTGTTCCAGCCAGGCCAGGGCAGCCTCGTCGTCGCGCAGCACATCGGTGGGCAGTTCCGCGGCGGCCTCGGCTTCGGCTTCGGCCAGGGCCTCCTCGGCTTGGGCCTCCGCGTCGGCCAGCGCGGTTTCCACCGCGGCCTCCGCGTCGGCCTCGACCGCCTCGACCTCGAGGAGGGCTTCTTCCACCACGGCCTCGGCCTCGATCTCGACCTCAGCCTCGGGCAGCAGGGCCTCGGCTTCGGCCTCGGCCTGCCCTTCTTCGCCTTCGGCCTGCAGCGTCAGCCACTCGGGGAGTTCCGCGGGCTCGGCCTCTTCCTCGGGCGCTTCTGCGACGGCTTCCTGCTCCCCGCTCTCCGCTTCCTGCTTGAAGGTGAGCAGTTCCTCGGTCTTGGCGCCCTGTTTGGCGGCCAGTTGCTCCAGCCAGGCCAGGGCAGCCTCGTCGTCCCGCAGCACATCGGTGGGCAGTTCCGCGGCGGCCTCGGCCTCGGCTTCGGCTTCGGCTTCGGCCTCGGTCAGGGCCTCCTCGGCCTGGGCCTCCGCGTCGGCCAGCGCGGTTTCGACCGCGGCCTCCGCATCGGCTTCGACCGCCTCGACTTCGAGGAGGGTTTCTTCCACCACGGCCTCGGCTTCGATCTCGATCTCGGCCTCGGGCAGCAGGGCCTCGCCTTCGGCCTCGGCCTGCCCTTCTTCGCCTTCGGCCTGCAGCCTCAGCCATTCGGGAATCTCCGCGGGCTCGGCCTCAACCTCGGCCGCTTCTTGGACGGCTTCCTGCTCCCTGCTCTCGGCTTCCTGCTTGCGGAAGGTGAGGAGTTCCTCGGTCTTGGCGCCCTGCTTGGCGGCCAGTTGCTCCAGCCAGGCCAGGGCAGCCTCGTCGTCGCGCAGCACATCGGTGGGCAGTTCCGCGGCGGCCTCGGCTTCGACTTCGGCTTCGGCCAGGGCTTCCTCGGCCTGGGCTTCCGCGTCGGCCAGCGCGGTTTCGACCGCGGCCTCCGCGTCGGCCTCGACCTCGAGGAGGGTTTCTTCCACCACGGCCTCGGCCTCGATTTCGACCTCAGCCTCAGGCAGCAGGGCCTCGGCTTCGATTTCGACCTCAGCCTGCCCTTCTTCGCCTTCGGCCTGCAGCCTCAGCCACTCGGGGAGTTCCGCGGGCTCGGCCTCTTCCTCGGCTTCCTGCTCCCGCGTCAGCCATTCGGGCAAGGTCGCGGCCTCGGCCTCCGCGGGGGCCTGCGCCTCCCCTTCGCCGGGGCCGGCCGCAGCCCCTTTCTCTTCACCCGTGAGCCAGGCCGTCAAATCTTCCAAAATGGCGGTGTCGGCCTCGCTTTCGGGCAGCCAGTCTTGGACCAGCCCCAGGACTTCCTCGGCTTCGGCCTCCCCTGCTTCGACCGGGGCCGCGGGGGTTTCTTCCGTGGCCGTGGGCCGCAAGGATTGCAGCCATTCGGGGATTTCCCCTTCGGCCAAAGGCTCGGCCTCTTCCTCTTCTTCGTCTTCGTCGCCCGCGACGGGAGAGGCCGCCGCGGCGTCGAGGGGCACTGCCGGATCCCGCGGCACCCAGCCGCTCTCTTGCATCCATTCGGGGATGAGTTCCTCGGCCTGTTCGGAGGGGACATAAGGGCTGCTTTCCTCGATGGCGGCTTCCTCGCTCAGGGCGAAGATTTCGTCTTCGGGCGGGCCCGTGTCCTCCTCGTCCAACAGGCCCGTATCGCGCGCCACGGCCTCCAATTCCTCCAGCATGGGCATCTCGGCTTCGTCGGGCGCGGGCAGGGCTGCATCGAGGTCGCTGGTGTATTCCAACTCCAGGCGCGGGACGCGGACTTTGTCCGCGGGCACGCGATCGGCCGAGGGATATTCGGGTCCGACGAAAGCCTCGTAGGGATCCAGTTCCAGCACGCGGCTCCAGTAATGCTGCGCCTGCTCCTCTTGGCCCTGGCGGCGCAGGATTTCGGCCATGATGCGGTTGGCCTGGAGGCAGTAGGGCAGTTTCTTCAACACGCGCGCACACGCGTCCGCGGCCTGCACCCACTGTCCGGCCTCGTAGTAGGCTTGCGCCAGCAGCACCCAGGCATCCAGACGCTTGGGATCGCGGTGCAAGACGGCTTGCAATTCGACGATGCTTTGGTTGAACAGGCCGCTCTGCAGGTAGATGCGAGCCAGAGCCAAGCGGGTGAAGCGGATGCGCGGCGGCGCGACGCCGTCCCGCTCGCGATAGAGCCGGCGCAGTTCTTCCTGGATGGCCACATGGGTGGGCTGGGCCTCGAAAGCCCTTTCCATGTGCCAAATCGCGGCGTCCAGGTTGCCCTCTTCTTCCCGGATGGTAGCCATGCCGAAATGGGCCAGAAAGTCGTCGGGCATGGCCGAGAGCACCCGTTGGAACAAATCCGCGGCCTCGGGAAAGCGGCGGTTGCTCAGGTAGATCTCGCCCAGGATGCGGTAGAGGGGGAGATATTTGGGATAGTAGCGCAGAATGTGCCGAGCGTGGAGGATGGCCTCCTCGTAACGCTCGTCCTGGACCATATCCACGATTTGTTGGAGATAAGTGCGTAAACTGATTTCACTCATGGCTCTGCCTCGCCGCGGGCCGGATTTGAAAGATGCTCATAATAGTATATCAACGATTCGCGCCCTTGTCCATGTTCCGAGAAGAGAGAAGTCAGGGGTCAGTGGTGCGCGGACCGCAGTGCGCAGTCCGCTGTCCGCTCCCCGCTTTTCGTTCCGTGTTCATCCGTGGTTCCTAAAACAGCCGATGGCCGATAGCCGGTGGCCGGTGGTACAGTCATCAGTCGTCAGTCGGTAGTCGCCAGGTTTTCATCCGCGGCGATCCGCGTCCATCCGCGTTCATCCGCGGTTTCCGTGTTCATCCGTACTTATCCGTGTAACTCCGTGGTTCCAAAACAGCCGTCGGCCGGCGATACAATCGGCAGTCGGTAGTCGCCAGTCGGTAGTTGCCAGGTTTTCATCCGCGTCCATCCGCGTTCATCCGCGGTTTCGAGATAGCCGTCAGCCGGTAGGGGCGCAGCGGTGCTGCGCCCGCCGTCAGCCGGCGGCATAGTCGCCAGGTTTTCACCCGCGGCGATCCGCGCCCATCCGCGTTGATCCGCGGTTTCCGTACAGTCGCCAGTCGGTAGTTGTCAGTCGCCAGGGCGCGCCAACTACAAACCACCAACCTCCCTCAAAATCCGTGTTCATCCGCGTTCATCCGCGGTTTCATCCCTCCGTGTCCGTCCGTCCTCATCCGTGTTCGTCCGTGGTTCCTAAAACAGCCGTCAGCCGGTAGGGGCGCAGCGGTGCTGCGCCCGCGGGGCTCGCGGGCCGCGAAAAACACCTTCGCTTCATCCTTCTCGGCCCTTTTCCTCCCGCGGCGCTTCGTCCGGCGGGGCCGCAGGGGGTTGGAACAGGGGGAGGAAGGCTTCCAGGTCAGGATGGCGGTCGATCAGGGCCTCCACGAGGGCGATGAGCGCCGCGCGATCCCACGAGGCCAGCCGTTCGGCCACCGGAGGCGTCGGCGCAAAGGCGTCGGGCTCCGCGGTCCACAGGATGAGCACCGCGGCCACATGTTTGCAGCGTCCTTGCCCACCGACGGGGCAGGTGCAACGGGCCGCGGCCACGCCGTCGCTCCCCAGGCGCACTTGGACGCGATACGGCTCGCTCGCCTGGCCCTGACACAAGGCGCGCAGTTCCGCGCCGTAGCGCCGAGGATGGCGCACGCGGCCCTGCCGGTAGTACCACCGTCCACGGCGATAGGCTTCGGGGCCGACCCAGGCGCGGACCTGCGCCGGGTCAAGGCGGGGAAGGGAGGAAGACGGGGCTGCGGACTTCATGTTGGCCGTGGGCCTGGAAGGGCGCACCGCGCGGGCGCGTCAGACGGACGATTTCCTCATTCGGGGCCTGCTACGCAATTTTAGGAGATGCCTGGACGGGGGTCAAGGTGTTTAATAAAGAGGAGGCCGCGACCTGCCGACCCTCAGGTTTAAGGCCCAGGCGTTGATTTTTGTCGCCCTTTTTTGTACACTAAAAGCACCTCACCCGGATGGATGGGATGCCCGAGGCCAGGATGATGTTCCGCACGCTGCCGGCGCACT
>JAADEN010000201.1 GCA_013153375.1 Chloroflexota bacterium
TCCATGGAGGGATATTGTGGGGATGCGGAACAAATTGATTCACGATTATTTAGGAGTGGATTTGGAATTGGTGTGGACCACTGCTCAAGTGGACTTGCCAGAATTGAAACGATCTATTCAAAAGATTTGTCAAGATTTAGGCTGTTGACTTTTCGCCGCGAAGCGCGGCAACATCTTTTGGATTGGCCAAAGGAGGCACAGGATGGACTTCAAACTGGGTGGCATCACCACCGGGCCCGAGACCACGGGCCCCGAGCACACCAAGTTGCTGATCTTGGGCTCGGGCCCCGCAGGTTTGACCGCCGGCCTGTACGCGGGCCGGGCCGGGCTGGAGCCTTTGGTGCTGACGGGGCTGGAAATCGGCGGACAGGTCGCGCTGACGCACATCGTGGAGAACTATCCCGGCTTCCCCGAGGGGGTGGGCGGCCAGGAGTTGGTGGACCGCTTCAAGGCCCAGGCCGAGCGCTTCGGCGCGCGGCTGGTCATGGACACGGCCACCGAGGTGAACCTGCGGGTGCGGCCTTTCGAGGTCAAGACCTACGGCAACACCTACACCGCGGACGCGCTGATCATCGCCACGGGCGCGTCGCCCCGCAAACTGGGCGTGCCCGGCGAGGCCGAGTTCACGGGCCGCGGGGTGTCCTATTGCGCGACCTGTGACGGCTGGTTCTTCAAGGACAAGGATGTCATCGTGGTGGGCGGCGGCGACAGCGCGCTGGAGGAGGGGCTCTTCCTGACCCGCTACGCGCGCAATGTCACCGTGGTCCACCGGCGAGATCAGTTCCGGGCCGGGGCGCTCATGCAGCAGCGCGCCAAAGAAAACCCCAAGATGTCCTTCTTGATGAACACCGTGGTGACCGACATTCTGGGCGACGACCAGGTGGAAGGCGTGCGCTTGAAGGATGTGCAGACGGGCGAGGAACACGAACGGCCCATCGACGGCGTGTTCATCTTCATCGGTCACATCCCCAACACCGATTTGTTCAAGGACCAGTTGGAAGTGGACGAGCGCGGCTACCTCAAGGTGCACGATTGGGTGGTGACCAGCATCCCGGGCGTGTTCGCCGCGGGCGAGGTGGCCGATCCGGTGTACCGGCAGGTGATCACCTCCGCGGGCATGGGCGCGGCCGCGGCCATCCGGGCCGGGCACTATCTGGATGAGTTGGCCTTCGAGGCTCAGGAAGCGCGCCAGGCCCAACAGGATTGACTTCCCCCAAACCCGCCTTGTCTTTCGGGTCGAGGCGGGTTTTTTGTACCTGCAAATCAAAGAGTTATGTGCATAGGCGCACGCATTCGCCGGTCGAAACGCCTGCTTTTTGGACCGCGTGGACAATGCTATATGTCATTGGCCCGGCGTTTTATAATGAATGCAGAAAAGAGCGAGACGGCGGTTTCGCGCGTGTCCTGGACTTGAATTGCACCCAGCCTTTTCCACAAAAGGAGTGAGGAACTATGGCTCGACCGAAGGTTACCATCATCGGCGCCGGGATGACCGGCTCGACCACCGCACACTGGCTGGCCGCGATGGAACTCGCGGATTTGGTGCTGGTGGACATTAAAGAGGGCCTGCCCCAGGGCAAGGGCCTGGATCTTTTGGAAGCCATGCCCATCATCGGCAGCGATGTGCACATCGTGGGTACCAACGACTACGAAGAGACCGCGGGCTCCGATGTGGTCATCATCACCGCGGGCCTGCCGCGCAAACCCGGCATGTCGCGCGACGACCTGCTGAAGGCCAACGCGGGCATCGTGCGCTCGGTGGCTGAACAGGCCATCAAGCATTCGCCCAACGCGATCTTCCTGGTGCTGACCAACCCGCTGGATGTGATGACCTACCTGACCTGGAAGGTCACCGGCCTGCCGCACACCAAGGTCATCGGCCAGGCGGGCATTCTGGACTCGGCCCGGATGCGGGCCTTCGTGGCCATGGAGTTGGGCGTGAGCGTGGAGAATGTCCACTGCTATGTGCTGGGCGGCCACGGCGACAGCATGGTGCCCCTCACCCGCCATTCCAATGTCGCGGGCGTGCCTTTGTACAAGATCCTGCCGCCCGACCGGCTGGAGGCCATCGTGCAGCGCACCCGCAAGGGCGGCGGCGAGATCGTCTCGCTGCTCAAGACGGGCAGCGCGTTCTACGCGCCCGCGGCCGCGCTGGCCCAGATGACCGAGGCCATCTTGAAGGACAAGCACCTCATCGTGCCCGCGTCCGCGTACCTGACGGGCGAGTATGGGGTGAGCGACATTTACTTCGGCGTGCCCGTCCAGTTGGGCCGCAGCGGCGTCGAGAAGATCATCGAATACGACCTCAACGACGAAGAGATGGCCGCGCTCAAGCAGTCGGCCGAGCATGTCAAGGCCAACATCGCCAAACTGGAACTGTAATCGTTGCATTTCCGGGCCTGGGGAGGTCGCGGCCTCCCCAGGCGTGAACCGCAACCAGGAGGTTGTCCCATGTTGCTCAAGCAGGTTTTGGCCCAGAAGGTTCCCGGCTGGCAGGCGCGCGTGCGCAAACTGGCCAAGGAACTGGGCGAAGTCCCCATCGATACGGTGCACATCCGCCAGACCGTGGGCGGGATGCGCGGGCTCAAGGTGCTGGTCACCGACATTTCCTATGTGGATCCCTACAAGGGCATCCACTTCCGCGGCTACACCATCCCCGAGATCCTCGAGGCCCTGCCCAAGCCGGGCGAGGGCGAGATGCCCTATGTGGGCGGCCTGTACTGGCTGCTCATGACGGGCGATCTGCCCACTGAAGAGCAGGCCCTGGCCGTCGAGGACGCGTGGAAGGAGCGCATGCGCCTGCCCGAAGAGACCCAGGCCGTGATTCGGGCCATGCCCAAGGACACGCATCCCATGACCCTGTTCACCCTGGGCATTCTGGCCATGCGCAACGACAGCACTTTTGCGCCTCTGTACGCGGCCGGCAAACTCAAGAAGACGGAGTTGTGGGGCCCCACCCTGGACGACGCGCTGCTGCTCACCGGGCGGCTACCCGCGCTGGCCGCGTTCATCTACAGTTACAAGTACGGCGATGGCTCGTACAAGGCCCCCCACCCGGATCTGGACTGGGGCGCGAACTTTGCCTACATGATGGGCCTGGACACGCCCGTGTACCGCAACCTGTCGCGGCTGTACTTCATCCTGCACTCGGACCACGAGGTGGGCAACGCCAGCGCGCACACCGCGCATCTGGTCAATTCCACCCTGGCCGATGTGTTCTACGCCTTTGCCGCGGGCATGAGCGCGCTGGCCGGCCCGCTGCACGGCCTGGCCAACCAGAACGCGCTGCGCTGGCTCATGGGCGCGTACGAGAAGTACGGCGGCGTGCCCACCGCGGAGCAGATGGAAGAGTATGCCTGGGACACTTTGAACTCGGGCCAGGTCATCCCCGGCTTCGGCCACGCGGTGCTGCGGGCCACGGACCCCCGCTACAAGGCCTTCTATGAATTCGCGGCGGACCAAATGGCCGACAGCGCGCTGTTCCAGACCGCGCAGGTGGCCTATCAGGTCATCCCCAAAGTGCTGCAGGAGCACGGCAAGGCCAAGAACCCGTGGCCCAATGTGGACGCCATGAGCGGCGTGCTGCAGAAGCATTTCGGCGTGGAACCCGAGTTCTACACCGTGCTCTTCGGCCTGGGCCGCTCCCTGGGCATCACCTCGCACCTGACCTGGGCGCGCGCGGTGGGCCTGCCCATCGAACGCCCCAAGTCGGTGACCACCGACATGCTCTTCGAGATGGCCGAGGCGCAGAGCAAGTAGCCCGGCCCAAGATGCCAAAACAGAGCGGGAGCCCCACGGCTCCCGCTCGTTTCGTTTGGGGAGGATGCTCGCCTACGGCGT
>JAADEN010000111.1 GCA_013153375.1 Chloroflexota bacterium
CCGCCTCGGCGCCCATCCCCGCCGAGCAGGCCCGCGCGGCTCTGCAAACCGCGCCCCCCGGGCCCTGGGAGGTCTGGCTGGACCCCGACGCCGCGCCGCCGCCGTGGGAGGTCGCGCCTCCGCGGCCCGGCGAGCGTTTCGCGCCCCTGGGCATGCACGGGCACTCCCTGACCGTGGGCGACGCGTTCACCAACCGCAAAATCCCCCTCTCGGCCCGGGAACGCTGGCCCCTGGTGCGGGACGCGCACGGCCGCGTGGCCTGGTTCCCCGGGTACGGCCCCGCGCACCACGCGCGGCTCACCCCGGCCAGCCGCCGCGCGGTACACTTGTACTTCATCCCTCCCGCGGAGCAAGGTCATGAACTGGTTTCGCCGACGCAAACGCCCTAATCGCTTTCTGGAATTGCTCATCCGCCAGGCCGAATTGACGACCCGGGGCCTGGGCATGTTGGAGCGCTACATGATCCAGCCCCACCGCGACCTGGCGCTGCGCATCAAAGAAGTGGAAGAAGAGGCCGACGAAGTGCGGCGCATCCTCATCGACGAACTCAACCGCTCCTTCGTCACGCCCTTCGATCGCGAAGACATCTTCGCGCTCTCCCTGACCATCGACGACATGCTGGACTACGCCTGGACCACGGTGGACGAGATGGAGATCTTCGGCATCCAGCCCACCGAGGACATGCGCCGGCTGGTGGAACTGCTGCACGCGGCCGCGCGCGAGGTATGGCGCGGGGTGCAACGCCTGGAGCGTCACCCGCGGGTGGCCAACGAGCATGCGGTGCGGGCCAAGGCCCTGGAGAACCGGGTGGAGCGCGAATACCGCAAGGCCCTGGCCCGGCTCTTCCGCACGCCCTCCAGCCTGGACGAGGTGGCCACCATGCTCAAGTATCGGGAGGTGTACCGCCATCTGTCCAACGCGGCCGACCGCGGCGACGAGGCGGCCAATGTCATCGGCGACATTGTGGTGAAGTGGCAATGAGTCGGCCCGCTCAATCCTTATCCCCCGAGGTGCACGATGATTGATTTGCGCAGCGACACCGTCACCCAACCCACGCCGGCCATGCGCCGCGCCATGTACGAAGCCGAAGTCGGCGACGATGTGTACGGCGAGGACCCCACGGTCAACCGCCTGGAAGCCCTGGCTGCGGCCATGCTGGGCAAGGAGGCCGCGCTGCTGGTGACCTCGGGCACGCAAGGGAACCTGGCCGCGGTGCTGACCCATTGCGGACGGGGCGACGAGGTCATCGTGGGGCATCTGGCCCACATGTATCTGTACGAGCAGGGAGGTATGGCCGCGCTCGCGGGGGTGCAGCCGCGCGTGGTGCCCAACCAGGCGAACGGCACGCTGGCGCTCGACGAGGTGGAGGCCGCCATCCGGCCCGAGAACATCCACTTCCCGCGCACGCGCCTGATCGCGATCGAAAACACCCACAACCGGCGCTACGGCGCGCCCCTGAGCCTGGACTATCTGCGCGGGCTGCGCGCCCTGGCCGACCGCCACGGCCTGCCGATCCACATGGACGGCGCGCGGCTGTTCAACGCCGCGGTGGCCCTGGGCGTGCCCGCGCGCGACCTCGCGGCCCAGGCCGACACCGTCATGGTGTGCCTGAGCAAGGGCCTGAGCGCGCCCATCGGCTCCCTGCTGTTGGGCCCGGCGGACTTCATCGCCGAGGCCCGCCGGGCGCGCAAAGTCCTGGGCGGCGGCATGCGCCAGGCCGGCGTCATCGCGGCCGCGGGCATCGTCGCGCTGACCCAGATGGTGGATCGCCTGGCCGACGATCACGCCCGCGCCCGCCGTCTGGCCGAGGCCCTGGCCGCGCTGCCCGGCCTGCGGGTGGATCTGGCGCGCGTCCACACCAACATGGTCTATGTGGACCTGGAGCCGCCCCGCGGCGCGGAGCAGGTAGCGGCCGCGCTGGCCCAGCGGGGCGTGCGGGTGCACGCGGTCGGACCTCAGAGCCTGCGCCTGGTGACCCACTACGGCATCGAAGACGAGGACATCGCCGCGGCCATCGACGCGTTCGCGGCGGTGCTGCGCGCGGGCTGAAGGCCCATCCGTCCCCCAACCCGCCTCGTTTTGGGGGACGGGCTCCGCGCGGGCCCGCGGCCGCCGCGTGCCACCCCCCGCGTTTGCCCGCGCCCGCGCGGCCGCGGGCTGGTATACTATTTTTCAACAAACCCTGTAGATTGTCCCTTGCCCTACACCCGCCGGAGAGTGCGCCATGTTTCGCAAAAAGACGGTTCGTGATGTGGATGTCGAAGGCCGCACCGTGCTGGTGCGGGTGGACTTCAATGTGCCCATCCAGGACGGCCGCGTGGCCGACGACACCCGCATTCGGGCCACCCTGCCCACCCTGAACTACCTGCTGGAACACGACGCGGCCCTGGTGCTGGCCTCGCATCTGGGCCGCCCGAAAGGCAAACCCGACCCCGCGTACTCGCTGCGGCCCGTGGTCGAGCCCCTGGCCGCGCTGCTGGGCCGCGAAGTGCAGTTCGCCACCGACCCGGCCGGGCCCGACGCGCGGGCCAAGGCCGCCGCGCTGCGCCCCGGCCAGGTGCTGCTGCTGGAGAACACCCGCTTCGACCCCGGCGAGACCCGCAACGATCCCGAGTTCGCGCGGCGGCTGGCCAGCCTGGGCCAGATCTTCGTCAACGACGCGTTCGGCACCGCGCATCGGCTGCACGCCTCCACCGTGGGCGTGGCCCGCTACCTGCCCGCGGTGGCCGGGTTCCTGCTGGCCAAAGAGGTCGAGACCATCACCCGCTTGCTGGAAGCCCCGGCCCGGCCGCTGGTCACCATCCTGGGCGGCGCGAAGATCAGCGACAAGATCAAAGTGCTCCACAACCTGCTGCCGCGCGCGGACCGGCTGCTCATCGGCGGCGGCATGGCCAACACCTTCCTCGCGGCCCAGGGCTACCGCCTGGGCTCGTCCCTGGTCGAAACCCCGGCCCGCGAGACCGCGCTGGTGCTGCTCGACACCTACGGCGACAAAATCGTGCTGCCCGTGGACCTCATCGTGGCCGACCGGATGGCCCCGGACGCGCAGATCCGACGGGTCACGGTGCAGGACGGCGTGCCCGACGGCTGGATGGCCCTGGACATCGGGCCCGAGACCGTGGAACGCTTCGCGCCCTTCATCCGCGAGGCCGGCTCCATCATCTGGAACGGCCCCTTGGGCGTGTTCGAGATCCCGCCTTTCGACCGCGGCACCATCGCCATCGCGCACCTGGTGGCCGAGAGCCCCGGCTTCTCCTTGGTGGGCGGCGGCGACTCGGTGGCCGCGCTGCGCCAGGCCGGCCTGGCCGACCGCATTGATCACATCTCCACCGGCGGCGGCGCGACGCTGAAACTGCTGGCCGGCGAGCCCCTGCCCGCGGTGGAAGTGTTGGAGGACAAAGCATGAACTTGCTGCCCAAACGCTCCTCGGACGGCCGACGCACTTTTCGGCCCGGTCTGGATCACATCCGCCTGGCCCTGCGCCTGCTCATGGACCCGCGCGTGCCGTGGTATCTCAAGATCCTGCCCGTGGCCGCGCTGGTGTACTTCATCGTGCCCGACCTGATCCCCACGCCGTTGGACGACGCGGTGGTGCTCATGATCGGCGTGGGCCTGTTCCTGGAACTCGCGCCCAAGGAGGTGGTCGAGGAGTACCGCCGGGCCCTGCAAGGCCGCCCCACGGTGACGGGGCGCGCCAAATCCGTGCCGCGCGAGGAATCATGAAACGCGGTCTGGGGCGCACGCTGATCCTGCTGATCGTGGCGCTGGCGGGCTGCGGACGGGCCGCGCCCGCGACCCAAACCGCGCGGCCGAGCCCCACGACCCA
>JAADEN010000126.1 GCA_013153375.1 Chloroflexota bacterium
CATAGTGCCGCTTGGGCGTCTCGTACTCCACATGCGCAATGTTGATGGTGATGCCCCGCTGCCGCTCCTCGGGCGCCTTGTCGATCTCCTCAAAAGGCGTGAACTGCCCCCACCCTTGCAGCGCACAGTATTTGGTGATCGCCGCGGTCAGGGTCGTCTTGCCGTGGTCAATGTGCCCCATGGTCCCTACATTCAAATGCGGCTTCGTCCGCTCGAATTTTTGCTTGCTCATGATAAAGCCTCCTGCTGGGTATCAAAATGATTTCGGGACGGATATTGTACCCGATTGCGAACCCGTCAGACGCGGTCCCCGCGGACGATGGCCTCGGCCAAAGTCTCGGGCACCGGTTCGTAGTGGTCGAACTCCATGGTGAACACGCCCCGGCCCTGGGTGGCCGAGCGCAACGCGGTGGCGTAACCGAACATCTCCGACAAGGGCACCATGGCCCGCACCGCGCGCACATTGCCGGGCCGGGCTTCGATGCCCTGGATGTCGGCCCGCCGCGCGGACAGTTGTCCCAGCACCTCGCCCAAATACTCCTCGGGCGCGGTGACCTCGACCTTCATGATGGGCTCCAACAGCACGGGCTTGGCCTGCTTGGCGCCTTCGCGGAAGGCCATGGACGCGGCCATCTTGAAGGCCATCTCGCTGGAGTCCACTTCGTGATACGAACCGTCGAGCAGGGTGACCTTGACATCGGTCACAGGATAGCCGGCCACCACGCCCGCGTCCGCGGCCTCACGGATGCCCTTTTCCACCGCGGGGATGAACTCCTTGGGGATGGTGCCGCCCACGATTTTGTTCTCGAACTCGATGCCCGTGCCCGGCTCCGCGGGTTCCATGCGGATGATCACATGGCCGTACTGGCCGCGGCCGCCGGTCTGTTTGACGAACTTGCCTTCCACCTTGGGCACGGCCCGGGTGATGGTTTCCCGATAGGCCACCCGAGGCTTGCCCACCCGGGCCTGGACATTGAACTCCCGCTTCATGCGGTCGATGAGGATGTCCAGGTGCAACTCGCCCATGCCCGAGATGATGGTCTGGCCCGTGGTTTCGTCCACTCGCACCCGGAAGGTAGGGTCCTCCTCGGCCAGTTTCTGCAGGGCTTTGGAGAGTTTGTCCTGATCCGCGGTGGACTTGGGCTCCACGGCCACGGAGATGACGGGCTCGGGGAAGGAGATGCTCTCGAGCACGATGGGCGCTTTGGGGTCGCACAGGGTGTCGCCGGTGAAGGTGTGCTTGAGGCCCACCACCGCGGCGATGTCGCCCGCGTACACCTCGCTGATGTCCTCGCGGCGGTCCGCGTACATGCGGATGAGCCGCCCGATGCGCTCTTTGCGGCCTTTGGTGGCGTTGTACACCGTCGCGCCCTGGCGCAGGGTGCCCGAATAGACCCGGAAGTAGGCCAAACGGCCCGCGTAGGGGTCGGTGACGATCTTGAACACCAGCGCGGCCAGGGGCGCGTCGTCGCGGGCCTCACGAATTTCCTCTTTGCCCGTGTACGGGTTCACGCCCCGCACGGGCGGGATGTCCACGGGCGAAGGCAGATAATCGATCACGCCGTCGAGCAGGGGCTGGATGCCCTTGTTCTTGAGCGCGCTGCCGCAGAACACGGGCTGCAGGTCGCCCCGAATGGTGGCCCGCCGCAGCGCGGCCTTGAGTTCCGCGGTGGAGATGGCCTCGTCGCCGAAGTACTTGTCCATCAAGGCTTCGTCGGTCTCGACGATTTGCTCGATCATCCGCTCCCGGGCTTCCTCGGCCGCCGCGCGCAAGTCCTCTGGGATCTCGACCACTTCGGGCTTCTTGCCCAGGTCGTCCACCCAGATGATGGCCTTCATCTCCAGCAGGTCGATCACGCCCCGGAAGTCGGCCTCCTCGCCGATGGGCAACTGCACCGCGACGGGGTTGGCGCCCAGTTTCTCGCGGATGCTCTCGATGGAGCGCTGGTAGGACGCGCCCACCCGGTCCATCTTGTTGACGAAGCAAATGCGGGGCACGCCGTAGCGGTCGGCCTGACGCCACACGGTCTCGCTCTGAGGCTCCACGCCGTGCACCGCGTCGAACACCACGATGCCGCCGTCGAGCACCCGCAGCGAGCGCTGCACTTCCGCGGTGAAGTCAATGTGGCCGGGCGTGTCGATGATGTTGATCTGATAGCCCTTCCACTCCGCGGACACCGACGCGGACACGATGGTGATGCCCCGCTCCCGCTCCTGTTCCATGTAGTCGGTCACGGTAGTGCCTTCGTGCACCTCGCCCAGGCGGTGCGTGCGTCCCGTGTAGAACAGGATGCGCTCGGTGGTGGTGGTTTTGCCCGCGTCAATATGGGCAATGATGCCGATATTGCGGTATTTTTCGATAGGATGCTTGCGCGGCATAACCCTCTTCCTACTTCACGAAATGGACCGTACTCCGACCGCGGGCCTCAGACAGGACAAGGGGCGCGCAGCCCAAAAGCCCGCGCCCCAAGTCAGCGTCAATCGTTGCCGCAACAGGGCCGTACCGGCCTTACACCCGAAAGTGGGCGAAGGCGCGGTTGGCCTCGGCCATGCGGTGGGTTTCCTCCCGCTTGCGCACCGCGGCGCCCTGGCCCCGGGCCGCGTCCATCAACTCCGCGGCCAACTTCTCCGAGAAGCCCTTGCCGGGGCGGGCCTTGGCCGCGGCGATGATCCAACGGCAGGCCAGAGCGAACTGACGATGGGGCGGCACCTCCATGGGCACCTGATAGGTCGCGCCGCCCACCCGGCGCGGCCGCACCTCCATGATGGGCGACACATTGCGCAGCGCCTTCTCGAAGACCTTGATGGGGTCGTCGCCCGTCTTCTCCTGGATGATGTCGAAGGCCGAGTACACCAAGCGCGCGGCCACGCTCTTCTTGCCGTTGCGCATGACGCGGTTAATGAAGGACTGCACCTTCACATTGCCGTACTTGGGGTCGGGCGGAACTTGCCGTCGTTCAGGTCGATACCGTCGCGGCATACCAAACTCCTTACCTGGCGAGGATAACCTCCGGTGGCGGCCAGCCGCAGGGTTGCACGCGGCGGCCTCTCGCGGGCCGGGTTACTTCTTGGGCCGCTTCGCGCCGTACTTGGAGCGGGCCTGACGCCGCGCCTCCACGCCGGCCGCGTCCAGCGTGCCGCGGATGATCTTGTAGCGCACGCCGGGCAAGTCCTTCACACGGCCACCGCGCACCAGCACCACCGAGTGCTCTTGCAAATTGTGGCCCTCGCCCGGAATGTAGGCGGTCACTTCCATCCCGTTGGTCAGGCGCACGCGCGCGATCTTGCGCAGCGCGGAATTCGGCTTTTTGGGCGTCATGGTCCGCACCACGGTGCACACGCCCCGCTTCTGCGGCGAGCCCTTGGGCAGCCGAATGCGCTTGCCCTTCAGCGAGTTGTAGATGTACAACAGGGCCGGCGCCTTGACCTTCTTGCGCTTGGGTTTGCGGCCTTTCCGCACCAGTTGGTTGATGGTCGGCACGGTAACCTCCTTACGAAACCATCCGCTTGCACGGCCCGCGAGCCGTCTTTTCGTAGCACACAAAAACCCCCGCACGGCCCACCGAAGGGCCATGCGACGGGGCCTCTCCACAACTTGAACGGCGTGGCACACGCCGCGGCAGACGAGCATTGTAGCACGCGCGCGGAGCGCCGTCAAGAGCGCCGGGCTTTTTTCGCGCGCCCCAGGGGACAAAGAAGCGGGCCCTGCCGCCAGGACCCGCTTTCACGCAGGCGGAGAGGGTGGGATTCGAACCCACGGTGGGCGCAAGGCCCACAGCGGTTTTCGAGACCGCCCCGTTCGTCCACTCCGGCACCTCTCC
>JAADEN010000174.1 GCA_013153375.1 Chloroflexota bacterium
AAGGCCCGCTGCGCACTGCTCAACGCCTATCGTTTGCCTCCTTCACCCTTGGCTGTTTGAATCCTTCTACAACATTTGCATGCACTCCCCACCCGCGAGGTGGGCGCTGTCAAATGTGGGAGAGGCGGCGTCGCGTCGCGCTTCCGGCCTGCAAAAAGCGCCCTGCGGTGGGCGACCAGCCGCCCGCCAAATCTCGACCGTGATGGGCCGTCGCCGGCCATGCGCGCCGCAGGCCCGTCCACCTTGGGCGCGCGGGTTGCGCCGCTGGCGAGCGCTTTTGTTGGACCGGGGGTGACACAAAAGATCGAGGCGCGGGGAAGCGCCTCGAAGAGAAGAAAGCCCCGGGCCGCGGGTGAGGCGGCTCGGGGCCAGGTTCAACGACGAAGAGGGCCGCAACGGCGCTTATGCCGTCACGGTCGGGATGGCCGCCGTGAGAGCGGGCGCGGCCCGCGGGCTACTGCTTGCCCAGCACCTGCGCGGCCTGCATGATGGCCTGCACCACCAGTTTGGTCGATTGGGCCCGATGCGGGGTCTGCCCCATGCCCGTCGCGGCGACCAGCGCGTCCAGGGCCGCTTCGGTGGTGCTCTTGCCGCTCTGCGAAGCCTGGAGGAAGGCCGCGCCAGCGCGCATCAGGTCGCCCATGTCCAGGCCCGCGTCTTCTTCTTGGCTCTCGGCCGCGATGCCCGAACCGCCGCCACCCAGGAACATGCCCAACAGGCTGCCCAGGGCGCTGCTCGGTTCCTGGCGGCGCGGCTCTTCGCGCTGCGGGGCCGCCGAGCCGCCGCCCAGGAACATGCCCAGCAGGTCGCCCAGACCGCCGCCGCTGCTCGGGGGCGGGGTCGGCTCTTCGCGCCGGGGCTGCGGTTGCTCCGCGGAGCCCAGGAGCGCCTCGAGCAGCAAGGGCAGGCTCTCTTGGGTGACAGGCTGGCCGCGCAGCCGCCGCGCGCCTTGGTCCAGGTTCTGGGCGTAGGCCCGCGCGGTGCCGTGGCGCTTCTCTTTCAAGAGTTGGCTGGCCAACTCCAGCAACTCCCCCGTGTCCGCGTGAGGATTTTCCTTCGCGACCTGGGTCAGCAGTTCGAAGACTTCCACGACATGGTCGCCGTGGTCGTGGTTGTAGGTGTCCGCTTCGTTGAGGTCCTCACGCTTTTGGCTGAGGTTCTGGGTCACCATTTGGAACAGTTGGGCCAGATCGATTTGGTTGCTCATGCTCTTTTTACTCCTTTCCGATAGACATCCGGTCGGGCGCCGCTGGTCGGGCTGCGAGGCGCGTTTTGGGTTGACCGGGCCCCGACCCGCCCGATTATATCATATTCGTTCCTTATGTGACTTCCCAATCGGCCCCGCGCGGGGTATGATACAGACGCGCGGCCGAGCCGTGCGTTACCCCGACCGCGCGAGGTGAACCATGCCCAAACGACGCCCCATCGTCGCCATCGTGGGCCGGCCCAATGTGGGTAAGTCCACCCTGTTCAACCGCCTGGTGGGCGAACGCCGCGCGGTGGTCAATGATGTGCCCGGCACCACCCGCGACCGCATCGTGGGCACCGCGGAGTGGCTGGACAGGGTGTTCGATGTGGTGGACACCGGCGGCCTGGACCCCACCGCGGGCCAGAAGGGCAAAGCCCCCCTGTCGGTGGATTCGGCCGCGTTCATCGAGGCCATCCGCCAGCAGGCCGCGGAGGCCGTCGAGGACGCGGATGTGGTGCTGTTCGTGGTGGACGCGGAGGCCGGCGTCACCCCCGCGGACCGGCAGGTGGCCGAGTGGCTGCGCCGCTGGCAGCGCCGCGACGCGCAGGGACGCCCCCAGCCGCCGGTGCTGCTGGTGGTCAACAAGGCCGACTCGGACCGCAAGGCCGAGGATGTGTACGCGTTCTACGAACTGGGCCTGGGCGAGCCCATCCCCATTTCCGCACTGCACGGTCGGGGCGTGGGCGACCTGCTGGACAAGGTGCTGGAGGCCGTGCCCTGGGCGCCCCGCTTCGACGAGGAGGAGGACGAGGATCAGGTGCCCAAACTGGCCATCGTGGGCCGGCCCAATGTGGGCAAGTCCAGCCTGCTCAACCGCCTGCTGGGCGAAGAGCGGGTGCTGGTCAGCGACATCCCCGGCACGACGCGCGACGCGGTGGACACCCGCCTGCGCTACTACGGGCGGGACATCGTGCTCATCGACACCGCGGGCATCCGGCGCAAGGGCCGCATCGAGCCCGGCGTGGAGAAGTACAGCGTGCTGCGCGCGCTGCGCGCGTTGCAGCGCGCGGATGTGGCCTTGCTCATGCTCGACGCCACCGAGGGCGTCACCGCGCAGGACGCGCACATCGGCGGCTACATCCAGGACGCGGGCAAGTCCGTGGTCATCCTGGTCAACAAGTGGGACGCGGTGCCCGACAAGGACGCGTTCACCATCAACCGCTACACCGAGCAGGTGCGCCAGGCGCTGAACTTCTTGGACTACGCGCCCGTGCTGTTCATCTCGGCCAAGACGGGCCAGCGGGTGCACAAGGTCCTGCCCACCGCGCTGGAGGTGTACGAGGCCCGCTACACCCGTCTGCCCACCTCGCTGGTCAATCGCATTCTGCAGGACGCGGTGGACAAGCACCCGCCGCCTCCGTCCAAGGGCCACAAGGCCCTCAAAATCTACTTCGGCGCGCAGGTGGGCGTCGCGCCGCCGACCTTCTTGCTGCAGGTCAACGATCCCAAGTTGGCCCATTTCTCCTATCTGCGTTATTTGGAAAATCAAATTCGGGCCGTGCAGCCTTTCGTGGGCACGCCCATTCGTCTTCTGCTGCGGGGCAAGGAGAAGCGGCGGAAGAAGAAGTGACGCGGCCGTCTGTATTGCCCCGCGCGGCATTCTGTGGTAGGGTAACGGGGCGATGTTTCGTCCCAGGAGCCGAATTCGTGACTTGGTTGGTTGACGCTTGGCGGGCGCGTTGGCGCGCCTGGCCCTGGTGGGCCCGCTGGGCCTGGGTGAGCGCCGCGGCCTTGGGGCTGGCCGCGGGCGTGCTGTTGTATTGGACTTTGGCCTGGGGGCCGTGGGCCTTCACCGATTCGGTGGCCTATGTGGACGCGGCCCGAGGTCTGCTCGCGGGTCGGGGCCTGGTGGTGCGCGAATCGCCCACCAACTGGGTGCCTCTGGCCCACTATCCGCCGTTGTATCCCCTGCTGCTGGCCGGGCTGATGCGCTTCGGCGGGCTGTCGTGGCTGGCCGCGGCCCGCGTGCTCGACGCGGCCATGTACGCCGCGTTCGTGGGCCTCATCGCCTGGGTGGGCATTGCCGCGTGGCCCCGGCGGCCCTGGTGGGGCCTGGGCCTGGCCGTGGTGCTGGCCTTGCAGCCGCCCGTGGCCCAGCACATGAGCGGCGTGATGACCGAGCCGCCTTTTCTGGCCTTGGGCCTGGTGACTTGGGCCGCGGCCTGGGCGTATGTGCGCACCGGCCGCGCGGGCTGGTGGGCTCTGGCCATCGGCAGCGCGGCCGCGGGCCTGCTCTTGCGCTACGCGGGTCTGTTTTACCTGGCCGCATTGCCCGCGGCCCTGCTGCTGGCTCCCCAGCCGTGGCGGGTGCGAGCCCGCCGCCTGGCCGAAGCCTGGGCCGGGCTGCTGCTCACTTACGCGGCCTGGAACCTGTACATGCGCGCCCAGGGCAACGGCCTGCGCTTCGCCTGGCCTACGCTGGAGGAGATCGCGGTCAAAGCCCAGGCGTTCGTGGACGCGCTGCCGCCCGTGTTCTGGGAAGGCTGGCTGCGCTGGCGTCCGGGGCTCAAGATGCCCGGTGGGACGCTGTGGCCCTGGCTGTGGGTCGCGGGCGGGG
>JAADEN010000238.1 GCA_013153375.1 Chloroflexota bacterium
CCGCGAGAGATGTAGGTCCGTTTTGAAGGCCCCTCCCCTACGAGGGCGGGGCGCGGCCGTAGGGGCGACCGGCTGGTCGCCCGCTGCGGGGCGGGGTTTTGCGGGCTGGGCGCGAAACACGACACCGCTTCTACAACATTTGCTTGCACCCGCCGGCCAGCCGGGCCGCAGGCCCGTCCCACTTGAGCAGCGGGTTTCGCGCCGTGGCCTCTCGATGGGCTGGCCCGCGGGCCCGTTATGGCATCCCTCACCGTGTGCCGCGGGCCCCTTTCCTTTTTAACCGAAAAGGGATATACTGCATTCATCCCCAATGCCACCGGCAGGAGCGAAGAAAATGGATACCAAACTCTTTCCCTCTACCGTCGAGTTGCGCGTCGGGTGGAGCCGCGCGCGGCTGATCGAGGCCGCGCTGGCTTCGAGCCGGGCGCAACTGAGCCACACGGGTGCGTTGGTCATCAATACGGTGCCTTACACGGGCCGTTCCCCCAATGACAAATTCTTGGTGCGCGAACCCAGCACCGCGGACAAAATCTGGTGGGGCGAGGTGAACCGTCCCTTCGACGAGGACGGGTTCGAGCGACTGAAGGGCAAGGTGTTGGCCTATCTGCAGGGCAAGGGCGTGGTGTACGCCCATACCTTGCGGGCCGGAGCCCATCCGCGGCACAACATCCGCGTGCGCGTGTTTACCGAATCGCCGGCCCACGCCCTGTTTTCCACCATCATGTTCCGTCCCGACGACCAGGAAGGCGAACCCTTCCGCACTTACACCATCTATCACGCCCCCTACTTCAAGGCCAACCCCGCGGTTGACGGTACCAACTCCGAAGCCTTCGTCATCCTGCACCTGGGCCGGGGGGAAATCATCATTGGCGGCACACCCTATGCCGGCGAGGTCAAGAAGTCCATTTTCACCGTGCTCAACTACGAACTGCCCGAGCGCGGCGTGCTCTCCATGCACTGCTCGGCCAATTATGGCCGTGAGCGCAAGGATGTCAGCCTGTTCTTCGGCCTGTCGGGTACGGGCAAGACCACCCTCTCGATGGACACCGAACGGGTCATCATCGGCGACGACGAGCACGGCTGGGGCGAAGACGGCGTGTTCAACTTCGAAGGCGGCAGTTACGCCAAGGTGATCCGCATTTCGCCGGAGTACGAACCCCTGATCTTCGAAGCCAGCCAGCGTTTCGGGTCCATCCTGGAGAATGTGGTCATGGACCCGGACACCCGCATCGTGGACTTCAACGACAGCACCTTCACCGAGAACACCCGCGCCTCCTTCCCGCTGGAGTTCTTGCCGAATGTGGACCTCTCCGGGCGGGCCGGGCACCCGCGCACCGTCTTCTTCCTGGCGGCGGACGCGTTCGGGGTGTTGCCGCCCCTGGCCAAACTGACCGCGGAGCAGATTCGCGATTACTTCCTTCTGGGCTACACCGCGAAACTGGCCGGCACCGAGCGCGGCGTCAAGGATCCCCAGGCCACTTTCAGCCCCTGCTTTGGCGCGCCCTTCCTGGTGCACGAACCCAAGCGCTACGCGGACATGCTGGTGGATTTCGTCCAGCGTTACGGCGCGTCGGTCTGGCTGCTCAACACCGGCTGGACGGGCGGGCCTTACGGCGTGGGCCATCGGATGCCGCTGCCGCACACTCGGGCCATGGTGCACGCGGTGCAGCAAGGCCTGCTCGACGACGCCCCCCTGGAGCAGGAGCCGTACTTCGGCCTGTGGATTCCCACCCAGGTGCCGGGCGTGCCCTCCGAAGTGCTGCGCCCGTGGCAGACCTGGGACGACCTCGCGGCGTATGAGGCCCAGGCGCGCGCGCTGAAGGAGCGCTTCGACCAGGTCCTGGCGCGGGTGCGCTGAATCGAGGTGCGGCTCGGCCCGCGGCGGTCTTGCCGCGAGCCTGCCGCGGCCTGCAAATTGTCCTAAGCCTCGGACGCGTCGGGGTTGGGAGACGCGTCGTGCAACGCGGCGCGTTGTTGGGCGTGCTCGCGCGCGGCGCGCAGAAAGGCCACGAACAGCGGGTGGGGTTCGATGGGCCGCGAGAGAAATTCGGGATGAAATTGGGTCCCCAGCATGAAGGGGTGATTGCGCAGTTCCGCGATTTCGACCAACCGCCCGTCGGGCGAGAGGCCCGAGAACACCATACCGGCTTCGGTCATGGCCTCGCGATACGCGTTGTTGAACTCGAAGCGGTGCCGGTGCCGTTCTTCCACCACATCCACATCACCGTACGCGGCCTTGGCCTTGGTGTCGGGCTGCAACACGCACGGGTAGAGCCCTAACCGCATCGTCCCCCCCATGTCGGTGATGGAGCGCTGATCGGGCATGAGGTCGATCACGGGGTGCTGCGTGCCGGGGTCGAACTCGGTCGAGTGCGCGTCCTCGTAGCCCAGCACATGGCGGGCGAATTCGACGACCATGAGTTGCATGCCCAGGCAGAGGCCGAAGTAGGGCACGCGGTGCTCGCGCGCGTAGCGCGCGGCCAGGATTTTGCCCTCGACCCCGCGCGAATCGAAGCCGCCGGGCACCACGATGCCCGCGGCCCCGCGCACGGCCTCCCAGGCCTCGGCCCGATCCTTTTCCAGATCCGAAGCCTGCACCCAGGCGATGTCCACCTCGACGCCCAAAGCCAGACCGGCGTGCACCAGGGCCTCTTTCACGCTCATGTACGCGTCGCGCAGTTCGACATACTTGCCCACCAGCGCGATGGGCAGTTTGGGTTTGGGCGCCCGCGCCCGGTCCACCAGCGCCTGCCAGCGGGACCAGTCGGGCTCGCGGCGGGGCTTCAGGTGGAGGCGCTCCAGCAGATACCGGGCCACGCCGGCGCGCTCTAACAGCAAGGGGACTTCGTAGAGCACATCCACGGTGACCAGGGGCACCACGGCCCGGGGTTCCACATCGCAAAACAGCGCGATCTTGTCCACCAGTTCCTGGCCCACGGGGTAGTCGGAGCGCGGCACGATCATGTCGGGCGCGATGCCCGCAGAGCGCAATTCCCGCACCGAGTGCTGGGTGGGCTTGGTCTTGAGTTCGCCCGTGGCCTGGATGTAGGGCAGCCAGGTCACATGCACATACGCGGTGTTCTCCCGGCCCACATCGTTGCGCATCTGGCGGATGGCCTCCAGGAAGGCCACGGACTCGTAATCGCCCACCGTGCCGCCCACCTCGACGATGACGATTTCCGCGTCCAGGGTTTCGCTCACCAGCGCGATGCGGCGTTTGATCTCGTTGGTGATGTGCGGGATGACCTGGATGGTGCCGCCCAAGAAGTCGCCGCGGCGTTCTTTGGCGATGATCTCCGCGTAAACCTGGCCCGTGGTGACATTGCACATCCGATTCAGGCGCACATCCATGAAACGTTCGTAGTGCCCCAGATCCAGGTCCGTCTCCGCGCCGTCGTCCAGCACGAAGACCTCGCCGTGCTGATACGGGCTCATGGTGCCGGGATCCACATTGAGGTAAGGGTCCAATTTTTGGGCTGCCACTCGGAAGCCGTATTCTTTCAAGGCCCGGCCCAACGCCGCGGTGGTGACGCCTTTGCCCACCGAACTCAGCACGCCGCCGGTGACGAAAATGTACTTGCGCATGGCACCTCCTTACTTAAAAGTCAAGGCCGGGTGCGACGGCCAGAGGCCGCGACCCGGCACAGGGTCCCGTTGGGGTGAAGTCGGCGGGGCTTGCCCACCGCAGGAGCAAAAAGGACACATCCGCGATGGCTCATCACGGGTCTTAAGTGTACCACAACCCCGGCTGAACTCGGCGTGGTTTGGGGCGCTGATCTCCCTTGCCGTGGCGCTGGGGCCTCGTCGAGCAGGGGAGACGCCCGGGCCAAAAGGGGCGCCGCGCGGCGGATTCACGGCCCCGGGCCGTGGCCCTGGGTGGGAGGTCGCGTCGGCGTGGGCGTCGGCGTCCGTACCGGCGTGGGCGTGGCCTGCAAGATGCGGCAGATGTTGCGGTTTTCCGCGATGATGCCCCGCACATTGGGGTCGGTCCCGAACGCGCTTTCCACTTGATCCAGCAAGGGCAGCGCCTGGTCGCAGATGTTCAGCGCGGCCAGCACCGACGCGTATTGCAGGTAATAGTACGCCACCGTGATGTTGGTCAGCGGCAGCGGCTCCACCGTCACCGTGGGCACGGCGTCCTTGTCCAGGCCCATCTTGGTGGCGATCTCGCCCAGGATCTGCCCGCTCACCTCCGGGCCGCAGCCTTTGACCGCGCACTGAAACGCGGGCAGCGACCCCTCGTAGTTGCGAGATTTGACATAAATCACGGCCAGTTGGGCGTAAGTGGCCGGGTCCGTGGGGTCGAGCCACAGGGCCTTTTCCGCGTTGAGGGCCGCGGCGAAGAAGTCGCCCTGCTGCACATAGGTCTTGGATATGGCGATATAAGGCACCGGATCGGGGATGCCCAGCCGCTGGTTGATGCGCGCCGCTTTGTCGAAATACTCCAGGGCCAGGCCGTAGTATTGACGCCGCGCGGCATCGCTCTGGGCCTTGGAGGCCAGGAAGCGGTAGTTGAAACCCACCCGCAAATAGAGGAAGGTCAGATTGGGCGCGCGTTGAATCGCGGCCAGATACTCCTCGATGGCCGACGCGTACCGCCCGTTGGACTCCAGCACCAGCGCGTACACCCGGTGAGTGTCCATCAAGTCCGGGCCTTCCTGCACGGCCTTGGTGGCGTATTCGTAGGCCTGGACGATGTTCTTCTGGTCGAGCAGAATCTCCGCGTAGAAGGCCAGGGTCAAGGGATCGTTGGGCCCCAGCCGCAGCGCGATGGCGGCCTCGTTCTCGGCCTGGGCCAGCAACGCATCTTGCTGATCCGTGGGGATCAGGGGATTGAGGGCCAGCCAGTCCAGCGCGAAGGAGCGCACCGCGTGGGTGACGGCGGAGTCGGGCGCGTGTTCCACCGCGCGGTCCGCGGCTGCGACGGCCTCTTGCAGCCGCGCGTGCCGTTCGGTATCGTCCGTCATGAGCGCGCTGGAATAGACCAAGACCCGCGCCAATTCGGCCCACAGCAGCCCGTCGTCAGGGCGGATCTTCAGCGCCTCCCGATAGGCCTCGGCCGCGCCTTCCAGGTCGCCGGCCTCGAACAGGGCGCGCGCTTCCGCGACCCACGACTGGGGCGCTCGGGTGGGCGTGGGCGTGGGGTGGACGAAGGTGTCCAGGGTGACCTGCCCCGCGAAGACCTGGCGCGCGAAAGCCAGCGCGGCCAGGTTGAGCAGCAGATACAGAAGCACATATTTGGGCCGCGAGCGTTTTTGGGTCGAAAATTGAAGCGGAACCTCGCGAATTTCCATCGTTTCCCATTCAATCCCCGAGGGCGGTCAGGCCGCGCCCCTGGATTTTGGAATCGTCCACCGTTCCCCATTCTACCAGGCGTGTGTAAAGGCGATGTTAAACCTGGGCCCGCGCGCCGCTGGGCCCGCGCTCTCCGCGGCCTCCATAACATGGTAGAATGACGCCTCAGAGGTGTATTCCCATGAAGGAACGCTGGCGTTTAGGCTGGGCCGTGTTTTTGCTGATCGCGGTGGTGGGCGTCTTGGCCTCCTTGACCCACTACGCGCTGCGCGTCCAACACTTGCGTTCGCTGCGCGATGCCGCGGCCACCGAACACGCCCAACTGAAGGCCACCCATCAGGCGCTGGCCGTCCAACTTTCGGCCACCCTGCCGCCCGAAGCGGCCGCGGCCACGGCCAGGGCCGGTTTGGGCATGGCCGCGGCAGGGGAGCAGCCGGTGCGGGTGCTCCCGGCCACCGCGACGCCCCAGGCCTTCGACGCCAGCGCCGCGGCCGCGACGGATACGCCGTCCAAGCCTCCCTGGTATTGGTGGTGGCAACTCTTTTTCGGTCCCCGCACGCCATAGCCGCGCGCGGAGCCTTATCCCCCACTTTTTGCGGACGAGGTGCATCATGAGCCTGCGACCCGGTGTCGTCGCCCGTTATCGTTCCTGGCTGGATTTGCCGGATCACACGGTGCCTTTGAGCCTGGGGGAAGGGGAGACGCCCCTCGTGCCCGTGCCGCGGCTGGCGGCCGCGCTGGGCGGTGGGTTCGACCTGTTCGTCAAGTACGAAGGGCTCAATCCCACGGGCTCGTTCAAAGACCGGGGCCTGACCGCCGCGGTGGGGGAGGCGGTGGGGCGGGGCGCCCGCACGGTCATCTGCGCCTCGACGGGCAACACGGCCGCGTCCACCGCGGCGTACGCGGCCCGCGCGGGGGTGCGGGCGCTGGTGCTGGTGCCCGAGGGCAAGATCGCGCGGGGCAAGTTGGCCGGCGCGCTGGCTTATGGCGCGCATGTGGTGCAGGTGCGGGGCTCCTTCGACCACGCGCTGACCCTGGTGCGGGAGGCCGTGGCCGCGTATCCCGTGGCTTTGGTCAACTCCATCAATCCGTACCGGCTGCAAGGGCAGCAGACCGCGGCCTTCGAGGTGGTGGACGCGTTGGGCCGTGCGCCGGATTGGCTGGCCATCCCCGTGGGCAATGCAGGCAACATTACGGCGTATTGGATGGGTTTTCGGGCCTATCACCGGGTCAAGGGCACGGGCTTGCCCCGGCTGTTGGGCGTCCAGGCCGCGGGCGCCGCGCCGCTGGTGCTGGGCCATCCTGTGGAGCACCCGGAGACCGTGGCGACGGCCATTCGCATCGGCAAGCCCGCCCGAGGCGACGAGGCTTTGGCCGCGGCGCGGGAGTCGGGCGGGCGCATCATCGCGGTGCCCGACGAGGAGATCCTGGCCATGCAGCGCCTCTTGGCCAGCGAGGGGGTGTGGGTGGAACCGGCCTCGGCGGCCGGGCTGGCCGGTTTGGCCGCCGAGATTCGGCGCGGCGCGCTGGATCCGCGGGGTCAAACCATCGTCGCGGTGGTCACGGGCCACGGTTTGAAGGATCCTGACGCGGTGTTGGCGCAGGCGGCGGGCGATTTGCCCACCATCGAGCCCGAACTGGACGCGCTTTTGCCCTGGCTGACCGACTGAGGCCCGGCTTGCGCTCTGGATGCGGGACCGCGGCCTCGGCCTTTCACAGTGCCCGCCGCGCGGCCCGCGCCGCGCTCAGGTCTCCGCGTCGGACGCGGCGTCCAGTTTGGCCCGCAGCGCGTAGATTTGATCCCGCAGCGCGGCGGCTTTCTCGAACTCCAGGGCTTCGGCCGCGGCGTGCATTTGCTTTTCCAGTTCCGCGATGAGGCGTTCCAGGGTGTCCGGGTCGTGGGCCTCGGCCGCGAGGCCGTACGCGGCCGGCGTTTCGGCCACCTGCGCGGCCGCGGGCAGGACCGCCGCGGGCTCCTCGGCCGCGTGCTCCGCGGCCACCCGGTCCATGAGATCGTGGATGGGCTTGACGATGGAGCGGGGCGTGATGCCGTGCTCGCGGTTGTAGGCCAGTTGCACGGCCCGCCGGCGGTTGGTCTCCTCGATGGCCTGGCGCATGGCGTCGGTGACGCGGTCCGCGTACATGATGACCTTGCCGTGCACATGGCGGGCCGCGCGGCCGATGGTCTGGATGAGCGCGGTCGCGGAGCGCAGGAAGCCCTCCTTGTCCGCGTCCAGAATGGCCACCAGGCTGACCTCGGGCAGATCCAGCCCTTCCCGCAGCAGGTTGATGCCCACCACCACATCGTAAGTGCCCAGGCGTAAGTCCCGCAGAATGCCCACCCGGTCCAGGGTATCCACCTCGGAGTGCAGGTAGTAGGCCCTGATGCCCTGCTCCTGCAGGTATTCGGCCAGGCGCTCGGCCATGCGCTTGGTCAGGGTGGTGACCAGCGCGCGCTCGCCGCGGGCCACCCGCTGCCGAATCTCGCCCAGCAGGTCGTCGATCTGGCCCTGGGTCGGGCGCACTTCCACCTCGGGGTCGGGGATGCCCGTGGGCCGGATGAGTTGTTCCACCACCTGCTGGGCCCTGGCCAGTTCGTAGGGGCCGGGCGTGGCGCTGGTGTAGATGGTGTAGCCCATGCGGGCCTCGAACTCCTCGAAGGTCAGGGGGCGGTTGTCCAGCGCGCTGGGCAGCCGAAAGCCGTAGTCCACTAAGGTTTGCTTGCGGCTGCGGTCGCCGTGGTACATGCCCCGAATCTGCGGGATGGTCATGTGCGATTCGTCAATGACGAGCAAATACTCGTTGGGCATGTAGTCCATCAGGGTCCAGGGCGGCGAGCCGGGCGGGCGCTGCTCCAGGTGGCGAGAGTAGTTTTCGATGCCCTTGCAGTAGCCCATCTCCCGCAGCATCTCCAGGTCGTAGCGGGTGCGCTGCAGCAGGCGCTGGGCCTCGAGGATCTTGCCCTGGGCCTCGAACCAGGCCACCCGCTCGGCCAGTTCGGCCTCGATGTCCGCGATGGCCTTCTGGAGTTTCTCCTCCTCGGTCAGGTAGTGTTTGGCGGGGAAGATTTGCAGGCTGAGGTGCACCGCGCGGCGCTCGCCCGTGATGGGGTCGTACTCGATGATGCGCTCCACCTCGTCGCCGAAGAAGGTGATGCGGTACACGGTGCGCTCCAGGTAGGCGGGCACCACTTCCAGGGTGTCGCCCCGCACGCGGAAGGTGCCCGGCCGCAGGTCGTAGTCGTTGCGCTGGTACTGGCTCTCGACCAGTTGCCGCAGCAGGGCCTTGCGGCGGTAGATCTTCCCGACTTCCAGATGGATGACGCCCCGACCGTAGGCTTCGGGACTGCCCAGGCCGTAGATGGCCGACACCGACGCGACGATGATGACATCCCGGCGGCTCATGAGCGCGGTGGTCGCGGCCAGGCGCAGGCGCTCGATCTCTTCGTTGATTTCCGTGTCTTTTTCGATGTACAGGTCCTGCTGGGGCACATAAGCCTCGGGCTGGTAGTAGTCGTAGTACGAGACGAAGTACTCCACCGCGTTCTCGGGGAAGAAACTCTGGAACTCGGCGTACAACTGCGCGGCCAGGGTCTTGTTGTGGGCCAGCACCAGCGCGGGCATTTGGAGTTCCGCGATGGTGCTGGCGATGGCGTAGGTCTTCCCCGTGCCCGTCGCTCCCAGGAGCACCTGATGGCGATAGCCGCGGCGCACGCCTTCCACCAGGCGGCGGATGGCCTGGGGCTGGTCGCCGGTGGGTTCGTAAGGCGCGTGCAGACGAAATTCGGGCATGGGGGTTCCCTCGGCGAGGGCGGTTTAGATCAGGTTCGGCAGGTGCCGAAACAGGCCGGGGCTTTCGTCTTTGAGAATGCTGGTGGCTACATCGTACGACGCGGTACGCACTCGACGGCGGGCGTCCGTGGATGAGTCGGCCAGGGAAATCTGCCAGGGCAGGAACCAATCCGGCTCGGCCGCGGCGAACTCACGGATGGCCCGGCGTTTGACCTCCAGCGCATCGCGGCGCGGCACCAGCACTTGCGGGTCGTGCCGATGGGCGCGCCACCACGGCAGGTCGGGGTCGGCGTAAACAATGCCTTCGGGCAGCACGAACAGGGTCGCGGCCTGCCACATCTCGGGCGTCACTTCGCGGCCCAGTACATTGACCAGGCGCGTGCTGCGGGTGCCCGGCTTCAGCAGCGATTTGATGGAGTAACCGCCGGGGCCCTCGGCCCACAGCAAATCCCACTCCACCGTTTCGGTGCCCCGGTGACGGACGGGCAGACCGCACGCCCGCAAGGCCGCGCCGAGGATGATCTCCAGCGCGCCGCCGACCACGAAACGGTTTTCACGAATGGCCGTGTCGTAGCGCGCATACAGCGCCTCCACGGCCCGCGCGACTTCGGTTTGCAAGTTCGGGCGGGCGAGGAAGCACGACTTGAAGGTTGCAAAACCGGTCCGCTCGCGTTCAAAGCGCGTCATGAGGGACCTCCTGCGCGCTATCCCCGCCCGCGTCCGCGAGGCGCCGCGCCGGGCGCCCCGAACCGTGGCGGGTCTTGGCCGTCGCTCGACGGCGCTTGAGATAACCCCGCGGCGCGTGCAAAGGCACCTTCTCGAAGCGCGCTACCAGCTGCTTCGAGCGCAACTGCAACGGTTCGCTCAGGCGCTGATGCGCGTAGTGCACATAGCGCGGTACGATGTCGTAGCCCACCGCGTGCCGCCCCAACGCCAGCGCGACTTTCGCGGTCTGGCCGGAGCCCAAGAAGGGGTCCAACACCGTATCGCCGGGGTAGGAATACAAGCTGATCAGCCGATAGGGAATCTCCTCGGGGAAGGGCGCGGGGTGGTCCAGCACGCCCGGCGGCACGGGCGCGATGTGCCAGATGTTGTTGGCCGTTTCTTGCACGAACAGCTCGTCAATGGCCATCTCGGCCTGGGCGCGTGCGTCCGCGCTGGCCTGACGATAGAGCGGCGGCCCGGGCTTGCGGAAGAGCAGGATGTACTCGGTCATGATGTTGGGCCGGTAGTAGCCCGGATACGGATGCTGGATGAACACCCCGGCGCGCTTGACGCCCGCGGTGGTCTTGTGCCAGATGATGTCCTGGTAGAACTCCCAGCCCGTGCGCGCCAGTCGGGCCGTGAGGTCGAAGGGCAGGGGGTACAGTCGCCCCTGGTGCAACACCGTGCCCACCACCACGGCCAGCACACCGCCGGGCCGGGTGACCCGCCGCACCTCGTCGAAGATGCGCACCATCCAGTCCAGATAAGTCTCGTAGTCTTCGGGGCCGTACTCCCGGGAGCGATAGAACGCGCCCTCCTCGTGGGCGTGCTTGTCGTAGTCAATCGCGTTCCAATAGGGCGGCGAGGTCACGGTCAAAGTGACGCTGGCGTCCGCGAGCTCGGGCATGCGCTCGCTGGAGCCGATGTACAGCCGCGCCTGAGCGCGGCCGAACAAGCTCGACCGTTCCCCTTGCAAAACAGGCCGGTTATCGGGTCTGGCGGGCATCACACATTCCCCGCGGTTGGCATACTCAAAGAGTGTTTCGTTTTCATTCTACCATCCACCCGGCCCGCGCGCCGCGGCCGGGCCGGACCGCGGCCTCACAACCGAAACCTTCGCACCAGGGTCTCTTCGCGGCCCGTGGTCTCGGCCAGGACTTCCACATACGGCTCCAGGCCCGAGCCTTTGAGTTTTTCCTTGAGCAGCGAGTCCACCTGGAAGATGCCCGCGGAGTTGCGCAGGTCAATGTGCACCCGGATGGGTTTGTCCGTGCCCTCCTCGATGCGTACATCTTCGATGGCCATCGCGGACACCGAATGGATGTTGACCGCCCCCCGCTCGAAGGGCAGGCGTGAGCGGCCTTTGGCCATGTCCAGCGCGTCGGCCACGCGCACGATGCCGGCCTCCAGCGTCAGCGGATGTCCCCCCTTGCGGTGCGAGATGATGGCGTGCAGGATGTCGGATTGCACCAGGGCCCGCCGCGCGGGGTCGGGGTACGCGCTCGCGAGCAACCCCGGCAGTTTGCGGTCCGCGATGATGAGGCTGTATTCCTCGTGGTTGATCCGATGGATGCTCATGCCCACATCGTGCAGCAGCGCGGCCAGGGTGACGATGACCTCCGCGTCGTCGGGCTCCAGGCCGTGGTCCGTGACCGCGGCGGGCTGCACCCCGCGCTTCATCAACAGCCGCAGCAGGTGCAGCGCCAGATTGGCCACCAGGTGCATGTGCACCGGCCCGTGGTCCGACATGCCCAGCCGGGTGACCGCGTTGACATTCTGCGCCACCCACAGCGCGTACAACTCCGCGTCCGCGTCCACCGCGGCCATGACGGCCTTCAGGCGGGCGTTGCGGCGGGTGGGCACATGCACTTTGAAGCGGGCCTCGGTGATGCGCAAGCCCGTGGCCTCTTGGCGTAGGTTCATGGGGGATTTCCTCCGGTTGGGCCGGCCGCGTTCACGCTTCGTCGGGCACGATGGCCACCACCCGCGCCGGGCCCGCGCTGCCGCGGTGAATCTTCAGCGGGAAGCACGCCACCTGGAACCCGAAGGGCGGCAGTTCGCCCAGGTTGACCAGGCGCTCGATCTGCGCGTACGGCCGGTCGATTTGATGCGCGGCCCAAAAGATGCCCGGCTTGCCTCCGGCCATCAGAGCCTTGCGGGCCTGGCGATCCAGGGGCTCGTCCCAGCCCCAGGCGTCGATGCCCATGACCCGGATGCCCTGGTCGTACAGCCAGCGGGTGGCCTCCGCGGTCACACCCGGCCCGCGGTAAATATAGTCCGGCGCATGATAATACGCGTCGCGGCCCGTGCGCATGAGCACGATGTCCAGCGGCTTGAGGGTGTAGCCGATGCGTTCCAGTTCCTTCTGGATGTCCTCCACCGTGATGGGGTCGCCGTCGGCCTTGTGCGTCATGTCCAGCACCACGCCGTCCTGGAAGAACCACTCCAGGGGCAGTTCGTCGATGGTGGCCGCGGGCTGGCCCTGGATGACGCTGTTGTAGTGATAGGGCGCGTCCACATGGGTGGTGCTGTGCGTGCCCAGGTGGGTGATGGTCTCGGTGGCCCAGCCTTCTTGATTGCGGAACACCGTGGGCGGCACCTGGAGCAGGGCCTGGGCTTGCGCCGCGCCCTCCTTGTGGTCGTGATACTGGATCTCGATCTTCAGGAAAGGCGGCGTTTCGGGCGGCGTCGGCGCGATGGTCGCAGACAAATCCACAAACCGGGGCATGGGGCAACCTCCTTTGGGGATGAACCTCCGGGCGGGCTTTATTCGAACTCGGTGGGCAGATCGGTGTCTTCGGGCAACGGCCCTGCGGCCTCGAGGGTGATGTCGCCGAACAGACGCTCTTGCTGCGCCCGCACCAGCCGTCGCTTGACCAATTCTAACAGCGCCAGAAAGGTCACGGGGATTTCATTGCGGGGCCGGCGGCGCAGCAGACGGAAGAAGGTCGTGCGCCCGCGGCGCCGCAGCGCGTCGAAGATGGCCCGGATTTTGTCCCGCACGGTGACGCGCGGTGGGGCGAGGGTGACGCCCAGGGGCTTTTGGGGCGCCGGCAACAGCAGACGCCGGGCCGCGGCGTGCAAGTCGGCCACGGTGAAACCGCCCAGGTCGAGCCGCGGGGTCACGGCCACCCGGGGCGGAGGCGCGACGCGCGGCACGGTGCGCAGGCCCGCGTCCAGGCGTTGGCGCAGCCAGGCCGCGGCCCGCTTGTAGCGCCGATATTCCCGTAACTGGCGCAGCAACGCGTCGCCGGGATCCTCTTCCTCGCCGTCCGCGTCCTCCGAGGCCGGCCGCGGCAGCAGAGCCTGGGACTTGATGTACAGCAGCCGCGCCGCGACGGCCAGGAAGGCGGACATCTCCTCGGGCGAGCGGTCTTCCATGGCCCGCACTTCGGCCAGGTACTGGTCCGTGATCTGGGCCAGGGCCAGGCGGGTGATGTCCAACTCCATGCGCTGGATGAGCGCGAGGAGCAGGTCCAAGGGCCCCTCGAAGACCTCGGTGCGCACCTGGTAGTGGCGAATGGGCGACAAAATGGAAAGGCTCATCCCGGTCGTCCTGGGTGCCGAAGCCTCACGCGGCGGCGCCGCGCCGCGCCCGGAGGATGTCCACCAACCGCACCACGATCATGATGCTGAAGTACAGCGCGATGCTGATGGCGTTGAGCATGCCGCCCCAGCGCCGTCCAAAGGGCGAGTGCATCAAGTCGGCCACGAAGCGCCACAGCAGGGACGCGTGCAGCAGGGCCAGGGGCGCGTAGAGCGCGGGATGGAAGCGGATGGGCAGGCCCAGCAGCGCGGGGAAGATGATGGGCGCGTGGCCGAAGATCATGGCGAACACGAAGCCCACCATGACCGCGTGCAGGGCCGCGTCGTAGAGCAGGCCGCCTTGTACGAAGCCTTCGACTACGATGACGGCCGCGCCCAAAATCAGCCAAAAGTAGCCGCTGAGCAGGCACACGGCCGCGAAGCGGGGCAGTCCCGGCTGGCGGATGGTGAAGCGGGCGATGTCGTACTTGAGCAGCCACACGCCCAGGGCCAGGATGCCCAGCGCGTACACCCGCACGCCCAGCGCGGGCCACAACTCGGCCAGGAGCAGACCCACCAGCGACAAAATCAGCCCCCAGCGGAACAGGTGCCCGAAGCGTCGGGCCGCGCCCGTCAGACGGCCCAGTTCCAGCCGCTCGCCCGCGATGGTGAGTACGAAGAAGGCCACCCACCACCAGATGACCCGGCTCATGGGATGCCCCAGCACCCACAGTCCGGTGCCGATGGTGAAGGTGATGATGCCGATGCCCATGGTCTCGGTGTAGAGCGCCCGGTGCGAGCGCACCATGACCCAGGCCACATACCCGAAGACCAGCGCGCCCACGAAGGCCAAAATCTGCACCACCCGCAGCGGCGCGCCGAAGAGCCACAAAATGCCCGCCGCGCTCATGAACACGGGCGCAGCGTAGTACGGCCAGCGGCCCAGCGCGACCGCGCGCTCCAACGCGATCAGACCGCCGAAGAACATGACCACCATCAGCGGGCCGTGGTAGGCCGCGAAGTGCACCGGCGGCCAGGAGATGGACCAGCCCATACGCTGCAGGCCGGTCAGCACCGCGGCCACCAGCAGAAAGACATTCAACGCCACCAGCGGCAGGCGCAGGCTTGCGCCCACAGGCCGGGCGTTCGAAGAACCCAAAGTCATGAAAACCACCTCGTGGAGCCTCGCCGCGGCGAGGGGATGTCTGAATTATAAACCACGCGTGGGCCGCGCGCCCAGGGTGGGGTTTTGCGTCCGTCTGGTCCTTGGGGCATTCTTGGCGCGCGCCGGCGCGGACGACTCTACGCGCCGTTCCCTGTGCTATAATATCCCCGCCCACGGCCGAGGCCGGGGTTGTGTTGAGGTGCGCCGACATGGACCTGGATGTGAACCGCCTGCGCGCGGTGTTCGCCCGCTATCCCCAGATCTGGGCCGTGTACCTGTTCGGCTCCAGGGCCGAGGGCCGCGCCCGGCCCGATAGCGATGTGGACCTGGGCGTGGTGCTGCGGCCGGGCATGGAGCCGCCCTCCAAACTGGACCTGCTGACCGACCTGGTCAAGGCCGGCTACGAGCGGGTGGATTTGGTGTTCCTGCCGCCGCGCATGGACGACCCTGTGCTGGCCTTTGAGGTGGTGCGGCACCATCGGGTGGTGTACGCCACGCCCGATTTCGACCACGGCGCGCTGTTCTCCAAGGCCCTGCGCATGCGGGAAGACCTGCTGCACCTGCTCGCGGTGCACCGCCGCGCATATAAGGAGCGAGTGTTGGGTGGTCAAAAGTGAAGTTCCAGCGGGGCCGTCAGCGGCCCCGTTTTCATGCCCCAGCCCGGTCCGTCCCTCCGCGCCGCGGCGCGCGGAGCCCCTTCCCCTTTCTCCCCGCTTCCCGCTCCCCGCTACCCACTCCCCACTCTTCTCCCAGGAGCATCGCCTATGGCCCGCTTTCAGCCTCCTCAGCGTTACTCCAGCCCGCATTTGCCCTTTGGCGACCGCCGCGACGCGCCGTTCTACGGCAGGCACATCATCTCGGTGCGCCAGTTCAGCCGTGACGACCTGACCTACATCTTCGGCGTCGCGCACGAGATGCGCGAGATGGTCATGCGCATCGGCGCGTTCGACCTGCTCAAGGGCAAAATCCTGGCCAACCTGTTCTACGAGCCCTCCACCCGCACCGCGTCGTCCTTCGTGGCCGCGATGGAGCGCCTGGGCGGCAGCGTCATCGCCATCAACGAAGTGCGCTACTCGTCGGTGACCAAGGGCGAGTCCCTGCCCGACACGGTACGCACCTTGGAGGCCTATGCGGATGTCATCGTGCTGCGCCATCCCCAGCAGGGCGCGGCCGCGCTGGCCGCCAAATACGCGCGCAAGCCCATCATCAACGCCGGCGACGGCGCGGGCGAGCACCCCACCCAGGCCCTGCTGGACCTGTTCACCATCCGCGAGGAACTGGGCACCGTGGACGGCCTGACCGTGACCATGCTGGGCGACCTGCGCTACGGACGCACGGTGCACTCCCTGGCCCGCCTGCTGTCCCTCTATCGGGTGCGGCTCAACTATGTCTCGCCGCCCAACCTGCGCATGCCCCGGGAGATCGTGGCCGAACTGGAGGCCAAGGGGGTGCCCCAGGCCGAGTACGACCGCCTCGAGCCCGTGCTGGCCGAGACCGATGTCCTCTATGTCACCCGGGTGCAGAAGGAACGCTTCGACGACCCCACGGAATACGAGCAGGTCAAGGACGCGTTCGTCATCACCCCCCAGGTCATGGCCCAGGCCAAGGAGCGCATGATTCTCATGCATCCCTTCCCCCGGGTGTACGAGATCACCGAGGAAGTGGATGCCGACCCTCGGGCCGCGTACTTCCGCCAGATGGAGTACGGCCTGTATGTGCGCATGGCCCTGCTGGCCATGGTGCTGGGCAAGGCGTGAGGTGCGGCCATGCGGGATTTCTTCGCCCAGGTCACCCAACGGGCCCGGCAACTCGACAGCCTCTTCGTGCTGGGCCTCGACCCGCACCCTGAAGATTTGGGGGATGGGACTCCGAGCGCGGCGCGCGCCTGGGCTTTGGCCCTCCTGGATGCGGCCGCGGAGGTCGCGGTGGCGGTCAAACCCAACAGCGCGTTCTACGAGGCCCTGGGCCCGGCCGGCCTGGAGGTGCTGGCCGAGGTCATCGCCGCGGCCCACGCGCGCGGCCTGCCCGTGCTGCTGGACGCCAAACGGGGCGACATCGCGTCCACGGCCCGGGCCTACGCGCGCGCGGTCTTCGAGACCCTGGACGCGGACGCGGTCACGGTGAACCCCTACCTGGGCCCCGACGCGTGGCAGCCCTGGCTCGAAACACCCGGGCGGGGCGTGTTCCTGCTCCTGCGGACCTCCAACCCGGGCGCGGCCGCGGTGCAGGAGGTCTCGGTCGCGGGGCGGCCCTTCTACCTGCACCTGCTGAAGGTAGCCCAACCCGCGGCCCATCCCAACCTGGGCTTCGTGGTCGGCGCGACCGTGCCCCACGCGCTGGCCGCGGTGCGCGCGGCCGCGCCGCGGT
>JAADEN010000023.1 GCA_013153375.1 Chloroflexota bacterium
CGCGGGTCAACAGGCCCAGCAAAGTCCACGGCGCGTCCCAGTCGGGTGCGGCCTGCACCGCGCGGCGGGCCCAGGTCCGGGCCGCGGCCCGATCCCCCTGGCGCAGCGCGGTCCGGGCGCGCGTCAGGGCTTCCCACGCACGACGCCGCGGGTCGGGCATCTCAGTTCCCCTCTAAGAAGCACAGCAAGCCGTCCACGATGCCCTGCGCGACCCGCTCGGGCTGCTGCACCAGCAGGTCGTAGTCTTGGCCCAAGAAGCCGACCTCGATGATCACGGCCGGCGTTGACGGCGCGATCTCCGCGAAGGCGTGGTATTCGGTCATGTCGCGGGTCACGGTATAGGGGTGATACGCCAGGCCCGTGGTCTGCCGGTAGGCTTCCACCAGGCAGGCTTTGAGCCGATTGGCCTGGGTCAGCGCGGCCAGGTCTTCGTTGCGCTGCAACGCGGCCGACACCGCGACCTTGAAGCCGGTCAGGTCCTCCCGCCGCACGCACGCGTCCGCGTGGATGGAGACCAGCGCGGGGCCGCGGAAGCCCTGGAGCCGCGGGTCGAATTCGTCCAGCACCACCGCGTCGTAGCCCAGGGCCCGCAGGCGCTCCTGGACCAACAGCGCGATGGCGCGGTTGACCTGGGCCTCGGTGGTTCCGTCGGGGCACACCGCGCCCGGGTCGCTCTGCGCGCCCGAGTGTCCGGCCACGATGCCGATCACCGACGAGGGCGGCGCCCAGGTCGGCGCGGCGCGCAACTCGGCCAGGAACTCAGGCTCGGTGTTCTCGGTCGTAGCCAGCCACGAGCGGCTCCACGCGGCCACCTGCCGCGGCCGCCAGCCCACGAAGAAAAGCGCCACCACCAGGGCCGCCAGGCCGGTGCGCAACATCCAGCGTCCTAAGGACCACACCCGGGAAGCCTCCTTATGCCTTGGATGAGGCGGAAAGAACCCTGCCCTCACAAGAGGATTATACCCAAGATGGCAACGCCCGGGAGCGGCGAGGCGTTCGGCCTTTCGGCGACCTTTGCCGCCCCCTTTCCGAACCTCCTGCTCCGACCTTGACCGGGATTGGTATAATGGAGACAACTTGCCGCGGAGGCGTCATCATGGCCGGGTTCAATCCGTTTCGTCTGAATGTGGGCTTCATCGCCGCGGAAGAGGTGGGGTATCAACGCGAATTCGACCTGGCCGTGGCATCGGTGCGGTTGGACGATCTGGAGGCGCGCGCGGTCACGGGCATGGCCGCGGTCTCCCGCACGCCCCAAGGGCTGCTGGTGCATGTGCATGTCGAGGCCGATACGCCTCAAATCTGCGCGCGCTGCCTCAAGCCCTTCCAACAACACCTGGTCGCCGACTTCGAGGAACTCTACGCCTTCAACGAGAAGTCGGTCACCGAGTCGGGCCTGCGCTACCCCTACACCGGCATTCTGGATCTCGCCCCCCTCATTCGTGAATACCTGATCCTCGACATTCCCATCAGCCCGATATGCCACCCCGACTGCAAGGGCTTGTGCCCGGTGTGCGGCGCGGATCGCAATGTGGTGGACTGTGGCCACGACACGCCCGCCACCGACCCCCGTTGGGATGCGCTTCGGGCGCTGCTGTCCGACTCTTCATCCTCAGGAGGTTAGCATGGATTCGGCCCTGATCCGCAAAATGCAGAAGGCCAAACAGTACGCCCAAGAGCCCGAACGGTTCAAGTTCCTGGCCCTGGAAGTCGAAATTCAAGGCAACAACAGCGTTCACCATGTGAAATACGAGCGTGGACAGTGGCACTGCGATTGCGCGTTCTTCCGCTCTCGGGGGCGCTGCAGTCACACCATGGCCGTCGAATACCTGCTGGACGGAATGCTGGGCGGGGCCTAAGCCGCGCTTCTGGGGGATCGGCTCCGCCTCGGCCCGCGGGCGCCCCGGCGGGCGCGCCGTCCTACGATCGAGAAACACCGCCGCGCGGTCCATCCGGGCCGCGCGGCGTGGCATATTGTCCGCCCAAAAACGACTTTTAGGCTTCGCCCCGGGTGGGTAAATACGGCATGTCGGGGCCGGGCACGCCCAGGTGCTCGGCCAGCGCGGCCCGCAAGGCCGTGCGATCGTCCCACGGATATTCCACGCCGTCGAAGTTCATGGATTGCTCGTGGCCCTTGCCGCAGGCGATGACCACATCGCCGGGCCGGGCCAGCCGCACGGCCAGGCGCAGCGCGTCGCCCCGGTCGGGCACGCGGTAGAAGGTCTGCCCCTCGACGCCGCCCTGGGCCTCGGCCCCCGCGGCCATCTCGGCCAGAATCGCGTCCAGGGGCTCGGTGCGGGGGTCCTCCGCGGTGAGGATGGTGATGTCGGCCAGCCGGGCCGAGACCTCGGCCATCATGCGCCGCTTGGCCCGGTCGCGCAGCCCCGCGGAGCCGAACACCGCGATGACCCGCCCATCGGTCAGCGTACGCGCGGTCTGCAGTGCGACCTCCAGCGCCTTGGGCGTGTGCGCGAAGTCCACGATGGCCAGAAAGTCCTGGCCCATGTCGATGCGCTCCATGCGCCCGGGGATGGCTTCCAGTTGGGCCACGCCCTGGGCCGCAACTTGCGGATCCACCCCCAACCCCACCACCGTGGCCGCCAGCGCGGCCAGGATGTTGCTCACATTGTACAGCCCCACCAGCGCGCTGCGCACGGGCACCCGAAAGTCAGGGCCCACCGCGGTGAAGGTCAGCCCCGCGGGGGAATGCTGCACGGCCTCGGCCCGCACCTGGGCCTCAGGATGCCGTCCGTAGGTGACCACCGGGCCCGGCGCGACCCGCCGCAGGTAGGGGAACACGGGCTCGTCGTCCCGGTTGAGCACGGAAAGGCGCAGGGGCGGCCCGTGGGGCTTGGGCGGGGTCTCGGCCAGCAACTCCAGCAGGCGGGCCTTGGCCGCGCGGTAGGCCTCGTAGGAGCCGTGGTAGTCCAGGTGCTCGTGGGTGATGTTGGTGATCACCGCGATGTCGAACGCGGCCCCGGTGACCCGGTGCTGGGCCAAACCGTGGGAGGTGGCCTCCAGCACCGCGTGGGTCAGGCCCGCGTCCCGCATCTCGGCCAGGTAGTGCTGCACCCGCAGCGCGTCGGGCGTGGTCACATGCAGGCCCGTGGGTTCGGCCCGGGGGCCCAGCACGGCCTGCACTGTGGAGATCATGCCCACCGCGTGCCCCGCGGCCCGCAGGATGTGGTAGATGAGGGTCGTGGTGGTGGTCTTGCCGTCGGTGCCCGTGACGCCGATGACCCGCAGCGCACGACCGGGATGCCCGTACCAGGCCGCGGCCAGGCGGGCCAGGGCCAGGCGGCTATCGGGGACGCGGATGTAGGGCACGGTCAGGTCGCGCAGCCGGGCGCGCTGCCCCACCACCGCGACCGCGCCGCGCGCCACCGCGTCGGGGATGTACAAATGCCCGTCGGCCGCGGTGCCGGGGATGGCCACGAACAGCCAGCCGGGCTGCACCTGCCGCGAATCGAAGGCCAGGCCGCGCACCTGCACCCGCGCGGCGGCGGGCGGCACCCGCTCGGGCGCCCAATCGGCGAACAGTTCGGCCAGGGGCCGGGGCTGGGCCGGAGACGAAGTCACCACCATGCTCCTCAAGCGAAACGAGGGTGAAACACCGCGCAGAACCCGGGGACACGCAAAAAAATGTAGAAATGCCCGCTCGGGAGCGAACCCCTCCCATCCCCCGCGACGGGCTGGCCGCCCGTCGCGCCCCCTTCTCTCCCCTCATAAGGGCGGGAAGGGGACAAATCTGGCCTCCCAAGAGGCGCAGGTCCGTTTTGAAGGCCCCTCCCCT
>JAADEN010000194.1 GCA_013153375.1 Chloroflexota bacterium
GGGCCGGGCGCGAAGCGTTCCCACAAGCGCCAGGCCAGGTCGGGCACCTGCCGGGCCACGCGCGGCAGGTCCGTGGGGTCGGCCAGGTGCACGATGAGGGGGTCGTGCGCGGGGCGGCCCTTGGCCGAGAAGATGCGGGCCACCGCGGCGGGGTCCAGCGCGGCCGCGCCCAGGCCGTACACCGTCTCGGTGGGGAAAGCCACCAGGCCCCCGCCGCGCAGCACCGCCGCGGCGCGGGCCAGAATCTGTGGGTCCGGCTGCTGCGGATCCACGGGCCAGATTTGGGTCATGGGCCGGCCTCCGCCGGGGCCCGTCGCCAGCCCTGGGATGTGCGCAGGAGACGCACCCGAGTGCGCGTGCCCGTGGGCGTCTCCAGGCGGAACTCCAGCCAGGGATGCGGCTCGGTGCCCACCCGGATCCAGCCGAAGTTGGGCTCGGCCCAGGTGCCCAGCCAGCGGGCCGAACGCACGCCCGGAAAGCGCGCCGGACGGCCCAGCAGCCAAGAGCCTTTGAAGGGCTGCTGGCCCCAGGGGCTGACCGAGAACTCCCAGGTGGGCAGAGGCCGCTCGACGCCCTCCAACTCGGCCTCGACGATGTGGGCCACATGCAAATCGCCGGTGAGGAAGAACACGCCTTCCACCTGATGGGCGTTGAGCAGGTGAATCAAGCGCCGCCGGTCGTCGGGGAACTCGTCCCAGCGGCCCCCGCCCATGGGCACGCGCTGCTGGAAGAACACCGACACGCCCGAAACTACGAACTTGAAGGGATAGCGCTCGCGCACCTTCAGCAGCCAGTGCTCCAAATCGGCCCACTGCTCCGCGTTCATGATGGCGCGGCCATACGGCCCCTTGTAGCGGTGGGAGTGCAGATCCAGGACATAGAACGCCGCGGGGCCGTGGGTGAAGGTGTAGGCGAAGTGTCCGCGGTCGCTGGTGAGCAGCAGGGGGCGCTGGTTCTCCGCGCCCTCGGGCGGCAGGCGCAAGGGCGGCGCGTGCATCATCTGATGCTCCCAGAAGGTCTGCACCGCGGCGTGCAGCCTCCGGCGGGAGATGAAGGCCCACAGTTCCCGCGGATGGCCCGTCAAGCGGCGGAGCCAGCGGGAGAGGCAGCCCGGCCGCGCCTCGACCCGGTCGGGGCTGGTCCAATACCAGTCGTTGTCCACCTCGTGGTCGTCCCACATCATGCGCCACGAGAGGTTGGCCAGCGCGTCGCGCCACGCGGTTTCGGCCCAGGCCAGGCGATACACCTCCCGGAACTCGTCCACGGTGCGGGCGATCGCGCCCAGGCCGTTCTTCTTGGCCTCGTCGGGATAGATTTGGTCGCCCAGGAGCAGGCCGAACTCGGGCGCGTCGGAGCCGTCCATGAGATGCAGCAGGCGGCGCACCGTCGCGTCGCCAAACGCGTTGTGGGGCACGAAGCACGAGCCGTACACGAAAGTCGCGGCCCTGGCCTCGGGCCCGGCCGCGGTGCGAAACGACGGGTACGGCCCGGGGCCCGCCGGAGGCGTTGGGCTCGGGGTGAGCGCGTAGAAATAGGAGCGGCCCGGCTGCAAACCGTCCACATCCACCACCGCGGCGTAGCCCGCCTGGGGCTGGCGTTGGGCCTCGCCGGCCCGCCGCGCGTCGCTCAGATCGGGCTGCCGCCCCACCCAGGCGTACACCGGCCCCGGCCCCGCGCCGCGCACCCACAGCCGCGCGGTGTGCGGGGTCACATGCCCCACCACGGGGCCGACCACCCAGTCCGTGGTATGCTTAAGGTCATGCTCACCCATGACGATCTCCGTCGCAAAATCCTCCGGCTCGATGGCCGCGGCTACAAGGCTTACAAAGCCCTGCGGGGTGCCTACGCCTTCCCCCGTTTCATCCTCTATCTGGATCACATCCAGGGCGATCCCTTTGCCGCGCCGACCGCGGCGCGCGTCATTATACCCCAGCGGGAGGCGGGTTTTCCCGTGGCTTTGGTCACCCATCCCGCGCGGCAGGTGGGCCTGGCCCATTATCTGGCGGAACGCTTCGCTGCGGCCGCGCGGCGGGTCAGTCGCCCGCGCGGCACGGGCCACAGCGGCCAGATCCGCATCCTGCCCGTGGGGCAGCAGATGCTGCGCCGCACCGCGCTGCGGGTGGACGCGGACGCGGTCGAAGCCCGCTTCACCGTGGGCCTGCCCGCGGCCGGACGGCGCATCCTGGCCCACGAGGCCGTGGAACTGCTGCTGCACGACCTGCCTCGCGTCGTGGCCGAGAGCCTGTTCTACGCCGCGGTGGACCCGGCCGCGGCCCAGGCTTATGCCTACACCGCGGAGGATGCGGAAGCCCTGCGGGCCATGCTGGAGGCGCGTGGCTGGGTCGCGTTCCTGGCCGAGGGCAGCCTGCTGCCCCGCCGCTCGGGCGTGGACGACCGCCCCCTGGAAAGCGGCGTGCCGTTGACCGCCCCGCCCACCCTGCGGGCCGAGGTCACTTTGCCCCACGCCGGACGCATCGCCGGTCTGATCATCCCCCAGGGCGTGACCCTCATCGTGGGCGGCGGCTTTCACGGCAAATCCACCCTGCTGCGGGCCCTGGAGTACGGCATCTACAACCACAAGCCCGGCGACGGCCGGGAGCGGGTGGTCAGCCACCCGGCCACGGTCAAGATTCGGGCCGAGGACGGGCGCTATGTGGCCGGAGTGGACATCTCGGGCTTCATCAACCACCTGCCCGGCGGTCGGCCCACCGATTTCTTCCACACCGAGAACGCGTCGGGCTCCACCTCCCAGGCCGCGGCCATCATGGAAGCCCTGGAATTGGGCGCGCGGGTGCTGCTCATCGACGAGGACACCGCGGCCACCAACTTCATGATTCGCGACCGCCGCATGCAGGCCCTGGTGCGCAAGGACAAGGAGCCCATCACGCCGTTCATCGACCGGGTGCGGGAGTTGTACACCGAGCGGGGCGTCTCCACGGTGCTGGTCATCGGCGGCAGCGGCGATTATCTGGATGTGGCCGACACGGTCATCTGGATGGACGAGTACCGCCCCCGGGACGCAACGGAGGAGGCTCGGGCCGTCGCGGCCCGGTTCCCCACGGGGCGGGTGCGGGAGGCCCAGGGGCCGCTGCCCCACCCGCGGCGGGTGCCCCTGCCCGGCAGCGTGCAGGCCGCCAAGGGCCGCAAGCCCGCGGTGGTCAAGGCTCCGTCGCGCAAGGCCCTGCAACTGGGCCGCCACACGGTGGACCTGGCCGCGGTGACGCAACTGGTGGAAGCCGCCCAGGTGCGGGCCATCGGCTGGGCCTTGGTGTACGCGCACGAGCGCTACATGGACGGCCGCCGCACCCTGGCCCAGGTGGCCGCCGCGCTGCAGGCCGACCTGGAGGCCGGAGGGCTGGACATCCTGGCCCGCCACGGCTACCCGCCCAACGACCTGGCCGAGTTCCGGCCCCTGGAGTGGGCCGCGGCCTTCAACCGCCTGCGCACCGCGCGGGTGGCCCGGCCCGAGGACGCCACCGGATAGGCGCGCGGCAGGCCGCGGCCGCGCGTTCAGGGAGGCCCCGATGAGCGTGTATCGCGTCGGCAAGACTACTTACGAAGTCCGCCTGGAGCCTGTGGACGAAGCGCGCGGGCTGTGGACCCTGTGCGTGGGCGAGGCGCGCATCCCCGTGCGGGTGCTGCACCGGGAGGGCGCGCGCTGGTATCTGGACCTGGACGGCCAGCAAGTGGTGGTGGACGCCCAGTGGGAGGGCACGCGCGGCTGGGCGACCCACCAGGGCCGCACCTGGCAGGTGGAGCGGGGGCCGCGCGCGGCCCGCC
>JAADEN010000049.1 GCA_013153375.1 Chloroflexota bacterium
GCAACTTCTTCCTGGAGGTGGCGCACATGATCCAGGTCGGCGGCGGTTTGGATGTACACGGTTTCGGTGCGGTAGGGCTGCCTCCCGTAGCGCTGGACCCAGCGCTTGAGGGTGGTGTTGCCGCGGATATCGTATTTGCGTTTGAGTTCGGTCACGGTGGCTCCTTGTTCGTACTCGGCCACGACCTGGCGTTTGAAGGCCTCGCTATAGACCCGCCGTTTGCGGCGTGGAAGGGCCATGATTGTACCTCCTGCGAAGGTGCGGGAGGGACCTAAACTGTCAACCTTTTTCCGGACGACACACCAACTCCCCACTCCCCACTCCCCACTTTAAAGCCCTACGCCCCGCCGTGCCGTGTGCGACCCCGGATTTGCGCCTATCCGGGCAAGTGGGGGCCTGCCCGAGGGTTCCGCCTTGGCTTGCGCCTATCGCGTCCCCGCTCGGGATGCCCGGCCCCCTCTGGGATAAGTTGGGCCAAATCCGGTTCCCGCGCATCACGAACACAGCAGGGCTCTTTCTTTATACCACAAATTCGGCCCACGAGCATGAGGATTTGAAGCGCCCCACGGCCGCAGCAACCGCGGCCGAAAGGGCCGCCCGCGGCGGTCAGGCCTGTTGCAACAACCGACGAAGGCCCTGAGGCAGGGAGACGCGCGTCCGAAAGCCCAATTCGCGCGCCGCGCGGCCAGGGTCGCCCACGGAATGACGAATGTCGCCCGCGCGCGGCGGCGCGAACTCGGGGTCGGGCGCGTGGGGAAAGAAGCGGTACAGTTCGGCCAGCAGGTCCAGCACGCTGACGGCCTGGCCGGTGCACACATTGTAGGCCCGCCCGGGAGCCTGGGCCGCGTCCGCGGCGGCCAGCAGCGCATCCACCACATCGGACACGAACACGAAGTCGCGGGTCTGACGCCCGTCGCCGTACACCACGGGCGGCTGGCCCGCGCGGAGCCGTTCCACAAAAAGAGGGATCGCGGCCGCGTAGGAGCTGTCGGTTCGCTGGCGAGGGCCATAGACATTGAACAGCCGCAGCGCGACGGTGGGCAGGCCCATGTGGGTGTAGGCCTGGGCCAGGGCCTCGTTGGCGATTTTGCTGGCCGCATAGGGGGACAGGGCCCGAGGGGGCAAATCCTCGTGCAGGGGCCGCGCGTCGTGGTCGCCATAGACCGCGGCGCTGGAGACCAGCACCACCCGCCGCACGCCGGCCTGCCGCGCGGCCTCGAGCACGCGTCCGGTGCCGTGCTCGTTGATGTCCATGCAGGCCAAAGGGTCTTCGATGGAGCCGGGCACGGACACGAACGCGGCCAGATGGAAGACCACCTCGGCCTGGGGCATCACGCGGGCCAGCGCGGCCGGGTCACGGACATCGCCGCGTACCACGACGAGGTCGGGATGGGTGCGGAAAGGCTCCAGATTGGCCGCCCGGCCCGTGGAAAAATCGTCCAACACGGTGACCCGCACGCCCCGAGCCAGCAGGGCCTCGACCAGGTGCGAACCGATGAAGCCCGCGCCGCCGGTGACCAACGCGCTGCGCATCAGTGCCCCCGAAAGCCCAGCACCGCGGCCACGGTGCGCAGGATGATGAGCAGATCCATGGGGATGCTGCGGTGCTTGATGTAGTACAAGTCGTACTCCAACTTGCGCACCGTGCCCTCGAGATCGGCCACATAGCCGTGGTTGATCTGCGCCCAGCCCGTGATGCCCGGCCGGACCAGCAGCCGGGCCCGGTAGAAGGGAATCTGACGCTCCAGTTTCTCCACCAACTTGGGCTGCTCGGGCCGGGGCCCGACCACGCTCATCTGACCCAAAAGCACATTGACAAACTGCGGAAATTCGTCCAAATGCGTTTTGCGCAAAAAGCGGCCAAAGCGGGTCACCCGTTTGAGTTCGTCTTCGGTGGCCCAGCGGTTGGTGGTGGATTCGGGCTCGGGCCGCATGGTGCGGAACTTGTACACGGTGAACTCGGCGCCGTGACGCCCGACCCGCTTTTGGGAAAACAGGATGGGCCACCCGCTTTCGAGGAAGATGATGGCCGAGATGAAGGGGCCCATGATCAGCAGCAGGATCAACCCCACCGCGCCGCCCAACAAATCGAGGGCCCGTTTGGTCACTTCGTAGTACATGCTCTTGCGGGCCTGGTCCATGAAGGACTGGATGAGCCAGGTGGCGGCCAGGTGGCGGATGGGCACCCGCTGGAACGCCTCTTCGTACAGCGCGTGCAGATGGCTGACTTCCGCGCCCGCGGCCTGGGCGTCGAGCAGGGCCTGGAACAGGCCGCCGCGGATTTCGCCCACGATGGCCACCACCACATCGGTGACGGCGTATTGCTGCACCAGGTCGGGCAGGTCGTCGCCCTGGCCCAAGACGGGCACATCCGCAATCTGCATGCCTTGCTTGCGGGGGTCGTCGTCCACGAAACCCACCACCACCGCGGGATGCTGCAACCGTCCCTCTTTGCTGCGCAAGTAGCCCAGGAACTCGCGGCCATGCCGTCCCGCGCCCACGATGAGCAAGCGCCGCACCCAACGCACCGCGATGCGGCGGTAGATGGCCCGCCAAATCAGGGTGGTGATGACCGCGTAGAACAAGAAGAAGGCCACGCTCAGGCGGGGCAGCACCTGGCGGTTCACATTGAGCACGAAGTAGAACAGCAAGTAGAGCAGCAAGCCGATGAACGCGGCCGCGAACACGCCCTGCAATGTGCGCCGCCGACTCAACGCGCGCGCGTCGTCGTACAGGTCCACCAGCAGCAGCAGCCACAGGAAGGGCAGGGCGTAAAACCACGAGGGCCGCGAGAAGAGGAAGCGGGGCAGGCCCAACTGGGCCGAGTAGGGCAAGGCGCTCCAATACCAGGTGAGCAGGGCCGCCCACCAGGCCAGGCCGGCGGCGAACAGGTCGCCCAAGAACAGCAAAATGCGCCGCTCCGCGGGGCGCGGAATCCAGCGGCGGGGCCGGCGAGGACGAACAGGCGCGGAACTCATAGCGCGCGAATCTTTCGTTTAGGCCCGCGGGCTGTAGGCCACGGCCTCGATCTCCACGAGCGCGCCCTTGGGCAGCGCGGCGGCCTGCACCGCGGAGCGGGCCGGAGGCTCCGCGGCGAAGAATTCGGCATACACCGCGTTCATGGCCGCGAAGTCGTTCATGTCCTGCAAGAACACCGTGGTCTTGACCACCTGGCTCAACGACGCGCCTGCGGCCTCCAGCACGGCTTGCAGGTTGCGCAGGGCCTGGCGGGTCTGCGCCTCGACGCCGCCGACCACCATCTGGCCCGTGGCCGGGTCGAGGCCGATCTGGCCCGCGGTGAACACGAAATCACCCGCACGCACGGCTTGCGAATAGGGGCCGATGGCCGCGGGGGCCGCATCGGTGTGAATGATGCGCTTGGACATGACACGCTCCTTGGGACGGGGTGTGGGGGATTATACCATTGGGCGCGGGTTCCAGCCCAAATTGGACCGTCTCGAAGAACCGTCCCAGCCCTATCTCTCGGGACCCGCGGGCGGGAGCGCGCGGCCGAAATTCAAAGCGACGACCAAAATCGCGTGGCAAAAATCGCGCCGCGCGGCAGGGGCCCGCCGTCCAGCCGGCCAGGCGCGCCGCGGCGGGCGCTTCACAGGCAAATGTTGTAAAAGCGAAGTCGTGTTCCTCGCCCAGCCTGCAAAACCCCACCTCGCGGGGGCGACCGGCCGGTCGCCCCTACCGCGTCCCTCCCGCCGCGGGGGATGGGAGGGGTTTGCACCAAACGGCCATTTCTACATGGTTTGCATACACCCCGACCAGCGATTCGGCTACCCTTCCCGGGCAAACGGTAGTACAATAGCCCCACACCTGCGCGCAAATATTGCTCGTTTGACCCGAATTCGGCATTTTCTCCGTCAACTCTATGGAGGTCGAACATGAACCCTTTGGATTTGCTCTCTCCCGTATGGACGCACCTGACCACCCTGCAGCCCGTGCGCGGTGAGGGCGTCTATCTCTACGACGCCCAGGGCCGGGCGTACATGGACTTCACCTCGGGCATCGGGGTGACCAACACGGGCCACGCGCATCCCAAGGTGGTGGCCGCGGTGCAAGAGCAGGCCGCGCGGCTGCTCTTCGGCCAGATCAACATCGTCGTCACCCCCGCGGTGCTGGAACTGGCCCAGGCCCTGAACGCCATCACCCCGCCGGAACTGGACGCCTTCTTCTTCTCCAACTCGGGCGCGGAGGCCATCGAGGCCGCGGTCAAACTGGCCCGCCACGCCACGGGACGGCGCAACATCATCGTCTTCCAGGGCAGTTTCCACGGACGCACCGCGCAGGCCATGGCCATGACCACCTCCAAGTACATCTACCGCTACAACTACCAGCCCCTGCCCGCGGGCGTGTTCGTCGCGCCCTTCCCCTACGCCTACTACTACGGCTGGGACGAAGACCGCACCGTGGATTTCGCGCTGCGCCAGTTGGACTACCTGCTCCACGGCCAGACCAAGCCCGACGAGGTCGCGGCCATGGTCATCGAACCCGTGCTGGGCGAAGGCGGCTATGTGCCCGCGCCGCCGCGCTTCTTGCAGGCCCTGCGCGCGCTCACCCGCGAGCACGGCATCCTGCTGGTGCTGGACGAGGTGCAAACGGGCTTTGGCCGCACAGGGCGCATGTTCGCGCTGGAGCACTCGGGCGTGGTGCCCGACATCCTGGTGATGGCCAAGGGGCTGGGCAGTGGACTGCCCATTTCGGGCATTGCCGCGCCGCGGACGCTGATGGAACGCTGGACGCCCGGCTCCCACGGCGGCACCTACGGCGGCGGCAGCGCGGTGGCCCTGGCCGCGGCGCGGGCCACCATCCAGGTCCTGCAAGAGGAAGGGCTGGTGGACAACGCGGCCCGCATGGGCGAACGCCTGATGGCCGGCCTGCGCGCCTTGCAGGCCCGCTACCCCGTGCTGGGCGATGTGCGCGGCCTGGGCTTGATGGTGGGCACCGAGTTCACCCACCCCGACGGTCGCCCGGCCAAGGATGTGGCCAAGGCCGTGCAACGGGCCGTGCTGGAGCGGGGTCTGCTGCTGCTCACCTGCGGCACCTACGAGAATGTCATCCGCTGGATTCCGCCCCTGGTGGTCACCGCGGAGGAGATCGACCGCGCGCTGGACATCTTCGCCGCGGCGCTGGCGCAGGTCACAGGCGCTTAGCCTCGACCCCGGGGGAGGGCATCCCCCGGCCGCCCGCGGATGGGCGGCCTTTTCCGCGACCCCAAAAACGAACGGGCCCCTGGCGGGGCCCGTTTCGCGCGCTCGGTCCGCGGCTCAAATGCCCAGATAGGCTTTTTGCACATGGGGATCTTTGGCCAACTCCCGGGAGGGGCCTTGCAATTCCACCTGGCCGTGAGCCAAGACATACGCATAGTCGGTCACGGCCAGGGCCATGTGCACATTTTGCTCCACCAGGAGGGTGGTGATGCCCACCTCGCGCAGTTTGTGCAGGCTCTCAAAGAGTTGCAGCACCAGCACGGGGGCCAGGCCCAACGACATCTCGTCGATCATGAGCACCTTGGGCGCGGCCATGAGCCCGCGGGCCACCGCGAGCATCTGCCGCTCGCCGCCGCTCATGGTGCCGGCCTTCTGGTTCTGCCGCTCCTTGAGCCGGGGGAACATCTCGAAGACCAACTCCAGATTGCGTTGGAAGTACGGTCGGGCCCGCCGCGGGGTCGCGCCCATCTCCAGGTTCTCCATCACCGTCATGCTGGTGAACAACTGTCGGCCTTCGGGCACCAGCACCAGCCCCATGTCGGCCTTCTTGTGGGGCGGCAGGTGGCTGATGTCCTGCCCTTCGAACAGCACCTGGCCCTTCCAGGGGCGGATGAGGCCCATGATGGTGCGCAACAGCGTGGTCTTGCCCGCGCCGTTGGCGCCCACCAGCGCGGTCAGGCGTCCCTGCTCCAGGGCCATGTCCACGCCCCATAGAATTTGCACTTCGCCGTAGCCGGATTCCAGGTTGTGAACTTCCAGAATGGCCATGATTCTCCCTCAATGCACAGGATGGCCGGGCGGCTACTCGCCGCTCATCAGGCGCTCGGCCAGTTTGGGGTCGCCCAGGTACGCCTCGATGACCTTGGGATGGTTGGCGATCTCCTGGGGCGTGCCCTCGGCGATGAGTTGGCCGAAGTCCAGCACGATGATGCGGTCCGACACATTCATGATGGCGTGCATCACATGCTCGATCATGATGATGGTGATGCCCCGGCGGCGGATGGCCTTGACCGTCTCGACCATCTCCGCGATCTCGGCGGGGTTGAGCCCGGCCAGCACCTCATCCAAGAGGAGGAGTTTGGGTTGCGCGGCCAGGGCGCGGGCCAGTTCCAGACGCTTCTTCTGGGCCACATTCAGGCTGCCGGCCAGCATGTCGGCCCGCTCGGCCAGCCCCAGGAACTCCATGACCTCGTCCGCGACCATCGCCGCGTCGAGCAGGCCCAGGCCCTTGGCGCCAAAGGCCGCGCCCACCATCACATTCTCCCGCACGGTGAGATCGGCCAGGGGGCGCACGATCTGGTGGGTGCGGGCCATGCCGAAGCGGGCCACATCGTAGGGCTTCCAGCCGGTGATGTCCTGGCCCTGGAAGTAGATGTGCCCCTCCTCGGGCGTGTACACGCCGTTGATGCAGTTGAACAGGGTGGTCTTGCCCGCGCCGTTGGGCCCGATGAGGCCCAAAATCTCGCCTTCATGCAGTTCAAAGGAGACATCGTTGACGGCCACCAGACCGCCAAAGCGTTTGGTGACATGCTCCACGCGCAGCAACACGGTCATAGCAACACCCTCCGGCTGGCGGGGAAGCGCCGCCGCAACCAGCCGATCAACCCCGCGGGGATGAACAACACGATGAGCAGCAACAGCGCGCCCGAAACGGTGAGTTGGATGTCCTTCAAGTAGCGGTTGGTCAGCAGGAAGGCCCGCATGGCCTGATAGCCCGCCGCGCCCAGCACGGGCCCCAACACCGTGCCCTGGCCGCCCAGCATGACCATGACGATGGCCTCGATGGACAGGTGCAGGGGGAAGGCTTCGTGGGGCTCCACCGAGCCGTTGCGGAAGAAGAACAGCGCGCCCACCATGCCGGGCAGGATGGCCGAGAGCACGAAGGCCCAGGTCTTGGCCAGGGGCGTGACCACGCCCATGACCTCGGCCGCGTCCTCGTCCTCCCGGATGGACAGCAGCCCCAGGCCGAACTTGCTGGTGCGCACCGCGTAGGCCAGCAGCACCGCGGCCACGGCCAGGGCCACCAAAATGTAGTAGGTCATTTGCAGCATGGCGCGCGGCCCGCCGTAAGCCTGATACACCGAGAAGTTCATGGTCAGGCCCAGGGGACCGCCGAAGGGGTCGAAGTTCTGAATGAAGGCTTTGACCGCCTCGTTGACGCCGATGGTGACCAGCGCGAAGTACGCGCCCCGCAGGCGCAGGATGCCGATGCCGATGAGCCAGGCCAGCAGACCCGCGGCCAGGCCCCCGGCCAGCAGCGCCTCCCACAGGGTGCGGCCCTGCACGGCCACCAGATAGAAGCCCACATAACCGCCCAGGCCAAAGAACACCACATGGCCGAAACTGACATATCCCGTATAACCCAGGATAATGTTCAAACTGACGGCCATCACCACGGCCCGCAACAGGGTGAACATGGTCTCGCGATGCACATCCTTGCCGGTGAGCAAGGGGAAGATGCCCAGGCCCAGGACCACCAGCAAAGGCAAGGCCCAGTTGGCCCAATGGCGTCCCGGCAAGGCGGGCCTGAAGTCGGCCAGGCGGAACGCCGGGGGCAAAGAGGGTTTTCGTTGGCTCATGGTCTTCGCTCCCACGGTGAGATGTTCACGGCCCCGTTACGACTTTCCGCCAAACAGACCGGTGGGCCGTACCAGCAGAATGAACACGAACAGGCCGAACTCGATGACCGGCGTCCAGGAGGTCTCGAGGAACATGGGCACCAGGCCCTCGATGACGCCCAGAATCAGGCCGCCGAACAGCGAGCCAATGGGGTTGCCCAAACCACCCAGCACGCCGATGACGAAACTCTTGAGTTCGTAGCGCCCGCCGTCGAAGATGGTGAAGGGGAAGATGGTGGCGATGAGCCCGCCCGCGAACGCGGCCAGCAGCACGCCCAGGCCGAAACTCAACGCCAGGATGGTGGTCGAAGGCACGCCCACCAGTTCGGCCGCGTCGCGGTTGTCGGTCACCGCGCGGATGTAACGCCCCACCCGGGTGCGGTAGAGGAAGAAGTACAGCGCGGCCGCGATGAGCACCGCGGCCAACGCGGCCACCAGCCGGGCCGTGGGGACCACGATGTCGCCGAACAGGGTGATGCTGCCCAGGGAGAAGTCGATGTTGCGGGGCGCGCCGCCGAACACCGCGTTCATCACGCCCATGAGCATCATGTTGACCGAGTAGGTCGCCAGCAGCGACGAGAGGTGGGGCGCGTCGATGACCCGATGCACGGCCAGGTAATAGATGCCCATGCCGACGGGCAGGGCCAACAGCGTGGTCAGCAACAGGGCCGGATAGGGGTTGCTCAGGCCCAGGAAGTTCATGATCAGATACACGCCGAACATGGCCAGCGCGATGAGCGGGCCGTGGGCCAGGTTGATGACATCCATCACGCCCCAAATCAGGGTCAGCCCCATCGCGGCCACGCCAAACACGAACCCCAACATCAGACCGTCAATCAGAAACGATAAAGCCGTCGTCCAATCCAACGCCATGATGGGCGCTCCTTGTAGCAAGAGGATGGTGCGGTTTCAAACGACCGCCAGGGGGACAAAAGGGGCCCGCGCGGCGCGCGGGCCCCACAAATGCAACCTCACGGTTTCGGATAGAGCAGTTCCGCGGTAGCACCGGCCTCAGGCCAGACCACCTCTTTCTTCAGGTTGCCCTGATCGTCCTTCTGCCATTGGACATACACCATCTCGTGGCCGATCTGCAGGCCGTGGGCTTCGGGCGCGGTCTCGAACTTGATGCGGCCGAAGAAGATGAGCACATCCATCGCGTCCAGGGCTTCCTTGACCTTGGCCGGGTCGGTGGAGTCGGCCGCGCGGATGGCCTTCTCGAGGATCAGGCCCGCGGCATAGCCGCCCGCGGAGTGGTACGAGGGCTCCTCGCCATACTCGGCCACATAGGCGTCCACGAACTCCTTGCTGGTGGGGCCGAACCACTCGATGCCCAGTTTCTGGGCCGCTTCGGGCGTGTACTGGGCCTGGGGCTCCCACTGGCTGGGGCCCACGATGCCCACCGCCGCGTCGCCCAGTTCCGCGAAGTCGGGCTCGGGCGGCGCGACCAGCAAGGCCACGAACTTCACCGGCACGCCCTCCTCGTGCAGTTGGCGGGCGAAAGTGGAGCCGTCCTGGAAGTGGCCGCCGCCCAAGATGGCTTCCGCACCGCTGCCCACGATCTTGTTGATGAAGGGGCCGAAGTCGGTGGTGTCGGGCGCGTAGCCCTCGAAGAGCACCACTTCATAGCCTTTGCTCTCCGCGTAGTCCTTGGCCGCGGTCACCACCGAGGTGGCGAACTTGCTGTCTTCGTACACGAACGCGATCTTCTTCAGTTCGGGGTCGGCCTTCTGCAAGATGTCCACCGCGCCGGTCAGGTAGCGGCTGGCCGGGGTGTAGATCTGGAACACCTGGGTGTAGCCCTTCTTGTAGATGGAATCGCTGGCCGCGCCGGTGGTGATCATCACCTTGCCGTACTGCTCCGCGATCACGGCCGCGGCCGCGGTCAGGCCGCTGGAGTAAGGGCTGATGAGGAAGTCCGCGTTGTCTTCGGTGGCCAGGCGGGTGTACAGTTCTTGCACCCGATCCTTGCTCGATTCGTCGTCGTAGGATACGGTCTTGAACTTGATCACCGTGCCGTCGCTCAGTTCGATGCCGCCGGCTTCATTGATCTGCTTGACCCACAGTTGCAGGCCCTTGACCTGGCGGCTGGACGACACATTGTATTTGCCCGTCTGCGATTCGGTGTAGCCGATGGTCAGCACGACCTCGTTGCCCTCGGTCTGCTGGCCGGTCTCGGCCTTACCGCCGCACGCGGCCAGGGCCAAGGCCAGCACCAATAGCAGGGCGAGCCCAAGCCACAGCGTTCCTTTGCCACGCTTCATGGCTTCCCTCCTTCAATGGGGTGAGAATGAACGGCGGATAAAGATGTAGGACATTATAACCCCACCGCAGCGTCGCCACAAGTGACATTTATCCCTGACGGGCATATCTGTATATCAGCATGAGCAGATAAGTTCCGTAGAGCCGCGTGGGAGTGCCCTCCCTTTTTTAGAAACCCACGAAACGGGTGAAAAGTTACGCGCCCGGGCCCCGCGGGCCGCGATGATGGAAATCATGGGCCAAGCGCGGTATAATGGCCCCGCCTCTGGCAAAGGAGCCCGGCATGATCGGCCGTCTGAATAGCCGTCGTCGTCATTCGCCCTTGTTTACGGGTTGCACCCGGCCCGTCCGGGCTCTTTTCTTTTAAACTAAACTCCACTCCGACAGGAGGAAGATCGGCATGTCCAAGAGCGCAAACGCCAATTCCAAGGCCGCCCGAACCGAGGCGGTCAATCCTTTTCATATGGCCCAGGCCCAGTTCGACCACATCGCCAACATGATCGGCCTGAGCCACGACGCGCGGCAAATCTTGCGCTGGCCCATGCGCGAGTTCAAGTTCCAAATCCCCGTGCGCATGGACGACGGGAGCCTGAAAGTCTTCTTCGGCTACCGCGTCCAGCACAACGACGCGCGCGGCCCGGCCAAGGGCGGCATCCGCTTCCACCCCAACGAGACGGTGGACACGGTGCGGGCCTTGGCCATGTGGATGACCTGGAAGACCGCGGTGGTGAACATCCCCTTGGGCGGGGGCAAAGGCGGCGTGGCCGTGGCTCCGGCCAGTTTGAGCCGCGGCGAGCAAGAGGCCCTGGTGCGCGGCTGGATCGACCAGATCTGGCGCAACATCGGCCCCGGCATCGACATCCCCGCGCCGGATGTGGGCACCACCCCCCAGATGATGGGCTGGATGATGGACGAGTACAGCAAGCGGGTGGGGCGCTACACCCCCGGCGTCATCACCGGCAAACCCCTGGCCGTGGGCGGCTCGCCCGGCCGCAAGGAGGCCACCGGCTTCGGCGTCATCTACCAGGTGCGCGAGGCCATGAAACTGTTGCACATGGAGCCCGAAAAGAGCACCGCGTCGGTGCAGGGCTTCGGCAATGTGGGCCGGCACGCGGCTCTGGGCTTCACCAAGTTCCTGGGCGGCAAGGTGGTGAGCGTGGCCTACTACGACAATCAGGACCAGCGGCCGTACACCATCTCCCACGACCAGGGGCTGGACATCGAATTTCTGATCTCCATCACCGACATCTTCGGCACCATTGACAAAGACAAAGCCCGCGCGGCCGGCTACACCGTCGAGGACGGCGACGCGTGGCTGAGCAAGGATGTGGATGTGCTCATCCCGGCCGCGCTGGAGGCCCAGATTCGGGGCGACAATGTGCACCGCATCAGCGACCGGGTGCGCATCCTGGCCGAGGGCGCCAACGGCCCCACCACCCCCGAGGCCGACCAGGTGCTGGAGGAGCGCAACATCCTGGTCATCCCCGACTTTCTGTGCAACGCGGGCGGCGTCATGGTGTCCTACTTCGAAAGCGTGCAGAGCAACATGAACTACTACTGGACGCGTGAAGAGGTGTTGGAGCGGCTGGACAAGAAGATCACCCACGCGTTCCACAAGGTCTTCGAACTGGCCCACGGCGAGGGCCTCTACCCGCGCGATGCGGCCTACATCGTGGCCATCCAGCGGGTGGTCGAGACCATGGAGGTGCGGGGGTGGATTTGATCTCGGGCCGGGGTTGAACCCCGGTCTCGGGGCTCTCAGCCCTTACGCGCCGGATGCGGCGGCCTCCGGCCGGGGCGCTATCGCGTCCTCGACGAGGAACTCCCGCAGCACCGCGGTGGCGAAGCCGCCCTTGGGCAGCGAGAAGGTGAAGACCAGCGCGTCCGGCCCCAGGGCCTGAATTTGCAAATCGTCCAACCACAAGCGTCCGACCCGCCGGGTGCCCTTGGCGCGCACCCGGCGGAACGCGTCCGGGCTCAGACCCTCTTCGTCCAGGATGGCCTGCTCCAGCGCGCCGGCTGCGCCTTCGGCGCGCCACATCTTGTAGCCGAAGATGGGGCCGGTGAAGTGGATCTCGCCCCGCGCGTACCGCTCGGCCTCGGCCTCAGGATCTTCCACCACGAACATGCCGCCCGTGGCCGCCTTTTGGGCGATGTCGCCCGGCAACAGGCGGGTGAACGCGCCCTGGGCCACGCGGCGGGCCAGGTAGCGGTTGAACAACTCGGCCTGATACGCGGAAACCAGCAGATTGCGCAGCCATTTCTTGCGCGGGCCCCGGCCCTCGAGCAGCGCCCGGCCTCGGGCCGGGTTGTCGCCCAGGCGTCCGAAGCGCTGCGGGCCGTAGTAGTTGGGCGCGCCCACCTGCCGCAGCCGCGCGGCAATGGCCTGGGCCCGCGGCAGCGCGTCGGGCGGCACCGCGCGCACCACGATGCGAAAGCGGTTGCCCCGCAGGTGGCCGGTGCGCAGTTTGTGGCGATGCCGCCTGGCCCAGTGGATGGTGACCTCGGGCAGCGCGGCCTGGGCTTTGACCCGCACGAACTCGGGGTCCGGGTGGGGCACGGAGAAAGTCTGGGTGGTCACCGCGTGGCGATCCTTGAAGCCGGCCATGCCGATGACCTCCGGGGGGACGCCGAAGGCTTGGGCCAGGCGCTCCCGCACGGCGGCGCTGGTCAACCCGCGCTTGGTGAGCCGCAAGAAAGTGTGGTCGCCCTCGCCCGCGGGCTCGTACGCGGGGATCTCCTCCACCACGAAGTCCTCGGGCGCGGCCCGCAGCCGGCCCGAGAAGCGCGGGATGTCGGTCACCACACGAGGCAGATCAGGCATCATGGGGATAGTATAGCAGAGGCCGGCCTCGGCCGCGGCGGCCAGGTTCGTGACGGATGCAGGAATATATTACCGAGGGCAGGGCGGCGGTTCAGGCGCCGTCCGGCAGCAGCACCTGCCCCGCGGGGGCTTGAAAGCCGATCTGCTTGTGCGTCCCGTCGCAGAAGGGCTTGTTGGACGACGCGCCGCAGCGACACAAAGCCACGCGCTTGCCCGACACGCGGCGCTCGTGCCCCGCGGCGTCGCGCCACACCACCGGTCCATCCACCAACAACGGCCCGTTTTCCAGCGCAACGATCACCTTCGGACGCGCAGTCATGGCACACCTCCTTGTCACCGCGTCGGCTACGCCCGGGGCCGATGCCCCCGCAGGCGCAGACTGTTGCTCACCACGAAGACGCTGCTCAGGCCCATCGCGCCCGCGGCCAGCATGGGGTGCAGCAGCCCGGCCGCGGCCGCGGGGATGAGCAGCACATTGTAGATGAAGGCCCAAAACAGGTTCTGCTGGATGGTGCGCAGGGTGGCCCGGGCCAGGTCCACCGCGCGGGGCACGCCCCGGGGATCGCCGCCCACCAGCACCACATCCGCGGTGGCGATGGCCACATCCGCGCCCGTGCCGATGGCGATGCCCACATCGGCCTGGGCCAGCGCGGGCGCGTCGTTGATGCCGTCGCCCACCATGCCCACCACGCGGCCCTCCCGCTGCAGGCGGCGCACCACCCCGCGCTTCTGGCCCGGCAGCACCTCCGCGTACACCTCCGCGATGCCCACCTCCCGGGCGATGGCCTGCGCGGTGCGTTCGTTGTCGCCCGTGAGCAGGGCCACCCGCAGGCCCAGGGCCTTGAGCGCGGCCACGGCCTCTCTGGCCTCGGGCTTGAGGGTATCGGCCACGGCCAGCAGGCCCGCCACCCGCCCCGCGATGCCCACCAGCATCACCGTGCGGCCCAGGGCCTGCTGCGCGGCCACGGCCTGGGCCAGCGCGTCGGTCACGGCGAAGCCCTGCTCGCGCACGAACGCGGGTTTGCCTACCACGACTTCCTGGCCCTGCACGCGCGCCCGCACCCCGCGTCCCGCGTAGGCCCGAAAGTCGTCCACAGGCTCGGGCAGGGCGAGGCCCCGCTCGCGCGCGGCCGCGACCACGGCCCGAGCCACGGGATGCTCGCTCCATTGCTCCACGGCCGCGGCCCAGGCCAGCACCTCGTCCACCGGGCGTCCGTCCAGGGGCTCGCTGGCGACCAGGCGGGGCTCGCCCCGGGTGAGGGTGCCGGTCTTGTCCAGCACCACCGTATCCATCTCGCCCGCCCGCTCCAGCACGGCCGCGGACTTGAACAGCACGCCCATCTCCGCGCCCCGGCCCGTGCCCACCATGACCGCGGTGGGCGTGGCCAGGCCCATCGCGCACGGGCAGGCGATGACCAGCACCGCGACCGCGTTCACCACCGCGCGGGTCAGCGGGTCGGGCACGGCCAGCCACGCGGGCAGCACCCAGTACCAGGCCGCGAAGGTCAGCGCGGCCACGGAGACCACGCCGGGCACGAACACGGCCGCGATGCGGTCGGCCCGCTGCTGGATGGGCGCTTTGGAGCCCTGCGCGTCCTCGACCATCTTGACGATCTGGGCCAGCACCGTGTCCCGCCCCACCCGGGTGGCCCGCACCTTGAGCATCCCCAGGCGGTTCAGCGTCGCGCCGATGACCTCGTCGCCCGGGCCCTTGTCCACGGGCATGGACTCGCCCGTGAGCATGGACTCGTCCACCGCGGAGCGGCCCTCGAGCACCACGCCGTCGGTGGGGATCTGCTCGCCCGGCCGCACCAGCATCACATCGCCCACCTGCACCTCTTCCAGCGGGACTTCCACCTCCTGGCCGTCCCGCAGCAGGCGCGCGGTGCGGGCCTGGAGGCGCAGCAGTTTGCGGATCGCGTCGCCGGTGCGCCCCTTGGCCCGGGCCTCCAGGTACTTCCCCACCCGCACCAGGGTGATGATGACCGCCGCGGTCTCGAAGTACAGATGCCCGGGCAACAGGCCCAGCAGCACGGCCAGGGAATAGAAGTACGCCACCGACGAGCCCAGCGCGACCAGCACATCCATGTTCGCGGCCCGGTTGCGCAGGGCCTTGTACGCGCCCGTGTAGTAGGGCCCGCCCACGACGAACTGCACGGGCGTGGCCAGCGCGGCCAGCAGCCAACCCCACCAGGGCGCCTCGACCCAGGCCGCGGGCCACAGACCGAAATCCGCCCCCATCGAGAGCACGAACAGGGGGACGGTGAACGCGATGCCCAGGAGCAGCAGCCGCCGCTGCCGCGCGGCCTCCTCCCGGCGGGCCTGGGCCTCGATGTCCACGGCCTCCTCGGTGAGCAGGATGGCCCTGTACCCGGCCCGCTGGACCGCGCGCTGGATGTCGGCCGGCTGGGCCAGGGTGGGCAGGTAGCGCACCCGGGCCCGCTCGTTGACCAGGTTCACCTGGGCCGCGACCACGCCGTCCACGGCCCGCAGGCGCTCCTCCAGCGCGCGGGCGTCGTTGTCGTCGCTCAGGCCCCGCACCAGCAGGTCCACCTCGCCCAGCGGAACCCGATACCCGGCCCGCTCCACCTGCTGCACCAACACCTCCAGGGGCGCGGCCCGCGGGTCTTCCAGCACCACCGTGGCCCGCTCGGTGGTCAGGTTGACCACCACCTCGGCCACGCCGGGGGCCTTCTTCAGGCTGCGCTCCACGCTCAGCACGCAGTTGGCGCAGGTCATGCCCTGCACGGGCAGCGTGATTTGGCGGCTCATGGGCCTCCTTTGGGGGAAGGGCTCCGCGCGCGGCTCAGGCCAGACGCTCGGCCGCGGGGTAGTTGATTTCGGCCAACGCCTGACGGATGCGCTCCTCGGTGGCCGGGGCCTCGAAGGTCACTTCCACCGTCTGGCCTTCCACCTCCGCGTACACTTCGAGCACGCCGTCCAGTTCGGCCAGTTCCCGCTCGATGGTCATCACGCAGTGGTGACACGAGATGTTGGGCACGCGATACTTGACCGTGGGCATGTCGGCCTCCTTATGACGAAAGTCATGCTTTTTCATTACACTATTGTACCCCAAGCCCCGGCCACGCGGGCCATCGCGGGCCCGAAAAGTCTAATCCTCCGCCACCAAAACGAGGAAAGAGCCTTCGGCCAGGGAGATCCAGCGCGGGCGAAAGCCCCAGGCGCGCGGCTGGGCCAGCAAGGCGGCGCATTCGTGCTCGTGGCCGCGGCAGAAGTAGGTGGCGCCCGGGTCGTCGCCCTGGAAGATGAGCATGCGCACGCGCTGCTGGGCGATGAAGTCCAACAGCGCGGCCTCGCTGTGGATCAACGCGTCGTCCACGGATACGAAGTCGGGCCCGAGATACAGATCCAACCCACCCTCCGCGCCCAGGACGGGCACGGGGCCGGACAAATCCAACCCGCGGGCGAACGCGGCCAAAGCGGGCACCGCGCTCGCGCGCGCGGGGCGCAGCCAAACCTGGACCGAGGTCGCGGCGGTGCGCGAGGCCAACGCGCCGAGCAGCACCAGGTTGAGGCTCACGCCCAGCCAGGGCCACCAGGCCGCGGGCGAGCGCGGCGCATCGTCCGGCGTGGGGGTCACCAGCAGCGCGGCCAGCACCAGCCCCAACACCGCCACGATCCAGCCGTAATGCGCATGGGGGAAGATGAACAACATGGAGCCCAAGGGCGGCAGCAGGGCCAGGGCCAACCAGGGCACCGGCCCGGCCAGCAAGCGCCGCAGGCGCTCCCGGGCGCGCCCCCGACGCAGG
>JAADEN010000182.1 GCA_013153375.1 Chloroflexota bacterium
CCCCGACGCCGGTGGTCATCCCCGCCGAGGCCCTGCCCGAAGAGGCCCGACAAATGCTACAAATGCTACAACAGATGGCCGCGCAGACAGGAGCCGAGGGAGAGCCGCGGCCCCTGGACGACCTGCCCGAGGAAATCCAACAGGCCCTGGCCGCGCTCCTCCAGGCCCTGCCACAAAGGAATCGCGAAGACCAGGAGGAAGGGAAAGGGGAAAAAGAAGAAGTTGAAGAATGGGTCAGCCAGAAGCCGCAAAATGCGCTATACTCTTTTGCATCCCTGCGGGAGGCAGCGTCATGGGCTGGACGGCTCTGGACTTCTTCTTGCTGGCCGTGGCCGGGGCCACGGTGTTCATCCTGCTGCATCCGCGGCTGCGCACCGCGCCCCTGTGGCAGGCCACGGTGACGCCGCTGGCGTCCATCATCGGAAGCGGCTTCCTCATCATCGCGCCCGTGCTGGGCTTTCTGGTCGGCGACTGGGCCTTCGCGGCCATGCTGGCCCTGACGGCCATCGCCTACCTCATCGGCGAGGTCATCCGCTACAACATCCGCCACGAAGAACCCATCCTGCACCGCGGCCGCGGGCCCCGCTGGGTGTTCACCCTGGAACGGGCCTCGGACCTGGCCCTGGTGCTTTCCTACATGGTCTCGGTGGCCTTCTACCTGCGCCTGCTCGCGTCCTTCGTGTTCCAGGGCCTGCACATGCGCAACACCCTGGCCGAGAACCTGCTCACCACCGCGCTGCTGCTCTTCATCGGCCTGACGGGCAAGTTCCGGGGCCTGGATCGCCTGGAAATGCTGGAGGAGTACTCGGTTTCGGTCAAACTGGGCGTCATCGCCGCGCTGCTGGCCGGGCTGATGGTCCACGACGCCACCCACGGGCTGAACCTGGACCTGCGTCCGCCCCGCCTGGACTGGACCACCATCCGCACCCTGGCCGGGTTGATTCTGGTGGTGCAGGGGTTCGAAACCAGCAAATATCTGGGGGAAAAATACTCTGCGGCCGTGCGCATTCGGAGCATGCGCAACGCGCAACTCATCAGCGGCGGCATCTATGTGGGCTTCGTGCTGCTCGTCACGCCCCTGTTCGTGCACCTGCCCGCGGGGCATGTGGACGAGACGGACATCATCGCCTTGACCCGCTATGTGGCCGCGGTCCTGCCGCCGTTGCTGATTCTGGGCGCGGTCATGAGCCAGTTCAGCGCCGGCGTCGCGGACACCGTGGGCGCGGGGGAACTGCTGGCCGAGGCCACCCGCCACCGGGTGCCCTCCCGCACCGGCTTCCTGATCGTCACGCTGGCGTCCATCGCGCTGGTGTGGAGCGCCAATGTGTTCCAAATCGTGACCTACGCGTCCCGGGCCTTCGCGCTGTACTACCTGCTGCAAACCCTGGTCGCGCTGGGGCTGGCCCACCGCAACGGCCACGGCCGGGCGCGGCTGCTGTTCCTCGCCCTGAGCCTGGCCCTGGCCTTCGTGGTGCTCTTCGCCATCCCCGTGGGCGGCTAAGCGCGGCCCACGGCCCCCACCTGGACATTCCGAAAGCGGGCCGGCGCCGCGCCGTGGCCCGTGCGCATGATTTGCGACGGCTGGCCCTTGCCGCAGCGGGTCGTGCCCCACATGGTCCAATGCTTCTCGTTGGCCACCGCGTCGCACGAGCGCCAAAACTCGGGCGTGATGCCCGTGTACAGGCAATTGCGCAGCAAGCGCACCTTGCGCCCGCGGCGAATTTCCCACCCGATTTCGGTGCCGAACTGAAAATTGTAGCGCTTGTCGTCAATGGACCACGAGCGGTTGGTCTCCAGGAACACGCCGTAGTCCGTATCCGCGATGAGGTCGTCCAGGTCCCACTCGCCGGGCAGCAGGCTGACATTGGTCATCCGCACCAGGGGGATGCGGTCCCAGCCCGAGGCGCGGGCGCTGCCGTTGGAGGTCTGGCCCAGCCGGGCCGCGGTCTCCCGGGAAGTGAGATAACCCACGAACACGCCCTGCTCCACGATGGGCGTGCGCTGCGCGGGCACGCCCTCGTCGTCCCAGCCGAAGGTGCCCAGGCCCCGGGGCGCGGTGGCGTCCGCGACGATGTTGACCACCTCGGAGCCGTAGCGAAAGACGCCCAACTTGTCGGGCGTGAGGAAGGAAGTGCCCGCGTACATGGCCTCGCTGCCGAAGACCCGATCCAACTCGATGGGATGCCCGCAGGACTCGTGAATTTGCAGGGCCAACTGGTCGCCGCCCAAAATGACCGTCATCCGCCCCGCGGGGCACGGGTCCGCGGTGGTGAGCGCGGCGGCCTCGTGCGCGATGCGAGGCGCGTGGGCCAGCAGGTCCCACTCGCGCACGATCTCCCAGCCGCCCGTGTTCTGCGCCCGGCCCAGGGTGGCCGGGTACGAGCGGCGCTGAATCTCGCCCTCGTGCACCGCGGTGGCGCTTAGCCCGCCGCCCGTCTCGACGATGACCTGCTCGGTGCGCGCGCCCTCGGTGTTGGCGAACCACTTGTGCTCTCGCCGCGCGGCCAGCACGCCCTGGCGCACCCGCACCCGGGGCTCCGCGGCCATGAGCGCATCCGCGGCCAGCAGCAAGTCCACCTTGCGGGTCACGGGCACCGCGAAGGGGTCCTCCTCCACGGGCGTGTGATACACGCCCCGGCTGGTCACCGGCGGACCCAGGTCCACCCGCGCGGCCGCGACCCGCCGCGACGCCTGCGCGATGCTGACCGCCCGGGCCGCGGCCTGCTGCACCGCGTGGGCGTTCAAGTGCGGCGTGGCCGCGAACCCCCAGCCGTCCCCCACCAGCGCACGCACGCCCAAACCCAGGGTCTCGTGCTCCTCCAGCGCGGTCACCACCCCGTTGCGCACCCGCACCGTCTGCGTGCGGATGTGCACCACCCGCGCGTCGCCATAGCGCGCGCCCAGGCGCTCGACCGTGTCCAGGGCCAGGCTCAGCCATTCATGCATGGGGAAACACCTCCGGTTGGGCCGTGCGGGCCCGCGTCTGCACCGCTATTGTACTATGCTCCGCCCTGACGCTGCCCTGACGGGAGGGTGCGACGATGGAGGCGCGCAACGATTTGTACCGCGTCTTTCCATCCCGTCAGGAGGTGTTTTTATGCGCCGCAAGATGTTCACCCTGCTTTTCGTAGTCCTCCTCGCGCTGTGTGCGTTGGGAAGCGGCGCGGCCGTGCTGTACTGGCGCGGCTCGCAGGTCGCCGCGCCGTCGCCCAACGATCCGGCTGCGGCGTACACCACCAACGCCACGGCCGAAACCCAATCTTCGGAAACCCAAGTGGCCGCGGCCACCCGCAACTTCCAACTGGAAGTCTTCTACCAGGGCACGGGCTGCGGCCCCTCGGACCTCACCCTGCGTCTGTTGCCCATAGGCTCCCTGAGCAACCTGTGGGTGGAATATCGCTTCCGGGCCGCAGGGGAGCCCACGCCCTCGCCCACCACCCGCCTCGAACTGCAACTGCAGGACGGTGTGTTCGTGGGCGTCATCCCCGTGCGGGAAGCGGCCGCGGCCTACCTGCAAGGCCGCGACGGCGTGCTGGAGTACGCGCTGCTGAGCCGCTATCAGGACGGAAGCACCGGCCGCTATCCTGAGGGCGACGCGTGGCTGATGGCCAACCTGCGCGCTTGCGACAAGATGGGCGCGGCCGTTGGCGCGCCGTCCTCCGCCGCGCCCGGCCCCGCGGGCAATGCCGGCAACGCCGGGACGAGCGGCGCGGGCAACACCGGCGGG
>JAADEN010000091.1 GCA_013153375.1 Chloroflexota bacterium
GGCGGCGGCTTTCGCATCCCGGCCATCTTGAAACAAAGCGGGGCCAAACTGGTGGAAGTGGGCACGACCAACAAAGTGCACCTGCGCGATTACGAAGAGGCCCTGGCCTCCCAGCCCATCGCGCTGCTCTTGTGGGTGCACCGCTCCAACTTCCGCATCGTGGGCTTTCACGAAGAGCCCGATTTGCCCGCCCTGGCCCGGCTGGCCCGCAAGTATCAAGTCCCCCTGGTGGCCGATGTGGGGTCGGGCGCGCTGCTCGACACCACCCGCTACGGCCTGCCGCCCGAGCCCACGGTGCAGCAGGTGCTGGCCGCGGGCGCGGATCTGGTCGCCTTCTCGGGCGACAAACTGCTGGGCGGCCCTCAGGCCGGCCTGGTCGTGGGCCGCGCCGCGCTGGTGCAGCGCCTGAGCCGCCACCCCCTCATGCGCGCCCTGCGGGTGGACAAACTGACCCTGGCCGCGCTGGAGGCCACGCTGAGCCATTATCTGCGGGGCGAGGCCGAGCGCGAGGTGCCCGTGTGGGCCATGCTGGCCGCCCGGGTGGACGATTTGCGGGCCCGGGCGCAGGCCTGGCAGCAGGCCACGGGGTTGGGCCAGGTGCTCGAGGCCCAATCCACCGTGGGCGGGGGAAGTCTGCCCACGGCCACGCTGCCCAGCGCGGCCTGGGTGCTGCACGGATCGCGGCCCCACGCGCTGGCCCGCGCCCTGCGAACGCAGTGGCCGCACCCCGTGGTGGCGCGGGTCGCGCAGGGCAAGGTCTGGCTGGATCCCCGCACCGTGCTGCCCGAACAGGACGCGGAAGTCGCGGCCGCGGTGGCTGCGAGTTGGAACGCGTAAACCCGGGCAGTCCCCGAGCGTCGGGGGACGCGGCGGACCGCGCCGCGGCAGGCCGATCGTCGGTCGGAGCCGCGTTGCGCGGCCCGCGATGGAGCCCCCGGACAGACAAAAAAACATCCGTCCCACCCGGGCTCGGGTGGGACGGACGCAAGATTCACTTGAACGCGACAACGCGCTTTAGGCCCCTTTGCGTTGTTGGTTTTGCAACCACAGTTTGACAAAGGTGGGCACTTCGTCGCTGTCCAGCATTTGCTCCCAACTCTGGGTCGCCTCGTCCGCGTCGGATTCCAGCGCCTGGGGCGCGGCCGAACGCGACCGCGGTTCCACCGTCTCTTCGCGGGCCTCGCTGTGGGTGCGCAGAACCCGCTGCACGGTTTCGCTGCGGGAAGTGCTGCGCCCATCGAAGCCCGTGGCCACCACGGTGATGCGCATGCGGCCTTCCATGTTTTCGTCGATGACCGCGCCGAAGATGAGATTGACCTCGGGGTGGGCCACGGAGCGGATGATCTGCGAAGCCTCATAGACCTCGTGCAACGACAGGTCGGGGCCGCCCGTGATGTTGAGCAGGATGCCGCGCGCGCCCTCGATGGTCACATCCAGCAGTTTGCTGGAAATGGCCGCCTCGGCCGCCTTGCGGGCCCGATCCTCGCCCGAGGCCTCGCCCACGGCCATGAGGGCCGCGCCGCCTTCGGCCATGATGGTGCGCACATCCGCGAAGTCCAGGTTGATGAGCCCGGGCACGGTGATGAGTTCCGAAATGCCCTGCACGCCCTGGCGCAGCACATCGTCCGCGGCCTTGAAGGCTTCTTGCAGGGTCATGCGCTTGTCCACGATGTCGAGCAGCCGATCGTTGGGGATGACGATGAGGGTGTCCACGGTTTCCCGCAGGTTGGCGATGCCCTCTTCGGCCACCTTGGCCCGCCGCGCGCCCTCGAAGGAGAAGGGACGGGTGACCACGCCGATGGTCAGCGCGCCCTCTTCCCGGGCCAGGCGCGCGATGACCGGCGCGGCGCCGGTGCCCGTACCGCCGCCCATGCCCGCGGTGATGAACACCATGTCCGCGCCCTTGAGCACTTCGCGCAGTTCTTGCTGGCTCTCTTCCGCGGCTTTGCGCCCGATCTCGGGGTCGCCGCCCGAGCCCAGGCCGCGGGTGACTTTGTCGCCGATGCGCACGCGCGAAGGCGCCAGGCTCTTGGCCAGGTGCTGGGCATCGGTGTTGACCGCGACGAATTCCACGCCCTGGACGCCTTCGGCGATCATGCGATCAACCGCATTGCATCCGCCACCGCCCACACCAATGACCATAATGCGGGCGAAGGGTTCCGGCGCTGCATATCCGAATTGTCCGTTCATGGTTTCGACCTCCTCGCAGATGGATGTATTTTACCAAGATAGACGCGTTTTGTAAAGAGTACAATGGTTTTTCGCGACAACATCGCGCGCGATAACGCGCGAGGCCGCGGTGCTCACGGCAGCAGGCCCCGCAAAAAGGTCCACAGCCGCTCCCACCAGGTCGCCCGCGGCGACCAGATCCCGCCTTCGGGCCCGTCAACCGACTGGCGGTACAGGTGGGCCAACTTCAGCGCGCCCACCGTGGCCGCAAAGGCTGGATCCTGGAAACGCCGCGGCAGGCCGGGCAACACTTCGGGCCGTCCGATGCGGGCCGGCATGCGCAGCACCCGCGCGGCCAGGGGGCGCACGCCGGGCAAATGGGCGGTGCCGCCCGTAAGCACCACCCCCGCGGCCAACATCCCCGGCGGCGCGTGGCGTTCCACCTGGCGGGCCACCTGGCTCAGGATCTCTTCGACCCGCGGGCCGATGATGAGGGCCAGGTCCGAGGGCCGCACCTGCAGGTCCGCCTCCGCGCCGAAGGGCCGGATGTTCAGGGGCTCCTCCGCGGCCGCGTCGCGGGCCGGAAGGGCCCGACCGTACTCCACCTTGATCTGCTCGGCCACCTCCAGGGGCACATTGAGGCCATAAGCCAGGTCGCGGGTGATGTGGTCGCCGCCCAGGGGAATCACCGCGGTGTGCCAGACCTCGCCGTTGGCGTACAGGGCCACATCGGTGGTGCCCGCGCCGATGTCCACGACCAAGACGCCCATGTCCCGCTCGGCCTGGCTGAGCACGGCTTCGCCCGCGGCCAGACCGCCCAGCACGAAGCCCTCCACGCTCAGGCCGGCCTCTTCCACCGCGCGGCGCAGGTTGAGCAACGCGGTCTTCTCCGCGGTGACGATGTGCACTTCGGCCTCCAGGCGATAGCCGTACATGCCCAGGGGCCAGGGCACCTCTTTGTCGTCCAGGCGGAAGCCCCGGCGGATGACATGCACCACCTCCTGGTTGTGGGCCACGGTGACGGCCCGCGCCGAGTCTTCGGCCCGCTGGATGTCGTCCTCCTCCACCACCCCGCGGCTGACGCCCACCGCGGCCCGGTTGTTCTGACTGTGCACCGCGGAGCCGGCAAAGGTGACATACACGCCCTCCACGGGCCGCTGGGCGATGCGCGCGGTGCGCTCGGCCACGCGGCGCAGCACCCGACTGACCTCGGACATGTTGACCACCGCGCCTTTGCGCATGCCCCGGCTGCGCTCCAAAGCCGCGGCCACGACCTGCAATCCCTTGGTCGGGTGCGGCTCCGCGGCCAGGGCCGCGACTTTGGCCGTTCCGACATCCAGGGCCACCAGGAGCGAATCTTCATGGGTTGTCATGGGTTACCTCGCCTCGCTCTCGAAATGCAGCGTGGGCGTCTGCCACGCGCTCAAATCCATCCACACGGGATACAGCCCGCGCGCCTCCAAAGTGGGCACCAGCGCCTCGTACACGGCCAGACGCACATCCAGCCCCGCGGCGTCCCGGCCGATGAAGACCAGCCAGCCCTGGGGCGC
>JAADEN010000033.1 GCA_013153375.1 Chloroflexota bacterium
AAGACACTCGGCTCGGGCGTCAAGAACGCGAGGGAGGAGAGGTTGGAGGTTGGAGATGGAAGATGGCCCCCGGCTGGACGCACTGCCGTGCGCCCCTACCGGCTGACAATTGTTTCTTGGAACCACGGATGAACACGGAGACCACGGATGCGGGTTTGAAACCGCGGATGAACACGGATATACACGGATGAACGCGGACGAAAAAAGCAGAGAGCAAGGAGCGAGAAGCGGGAAGCGGGCCAGGACGCGCTCCTCCCCGCTCACCCCTGACCCCTGACCGCTGACTGCTGACCCCTGACCTCTCACCGCTGACCGCTGACTTCTGACCCCTCACCACCGGCTACCGGCTACCGGCCGACGGCTGGTATACTTCTCCCATCCCACCCACGCCTGAGGTTTGCCATGCTGCCTGATTTTCGCGAACGGCACGAGGAGTTCTTACAGCGCCTCATGCAGGACATGCTGCAAGAACTGGACCTGAGCGCGCTGCTGCGGCGTCTGCTGCGCTTCGCGGTCACCATCCTGGCCGGCCGCGCGGGGGTGGTCGCGCTGCGGGACCCGCAACGCGGCTGGCGTCTGGTCGCGGCCTACGGTCTGCCCGCCCATGTGGTGCGCACCCTGGACGATCTGGTCCAGGATGTGCCCTTGCACCAGGATCCCCTGACCTGGGAGTATCCCGAAATTCGGCGTCGGTTGGAGTGGCTGACCTTCGTGGGCTCGCTGAATCTGGAGCAAGGCGTGGGGCTGCCGCTGCTCACGCAGGACCAACTGCTGGGCGTGCTGTTCGTCTATCGCAACTATCCGGCCCACTTCACCCGCGACGACCTGGCCCGGCTGCAGTTGTTCGCCAATCAGGCCGCCATCGCGGTGCGCAACGCGTGGCTCTACACCCAACTGCGCCACGAAAAACAGCGCCTGGACGCGCTGCTGGACGCGGTCGCGGACGGGCTGTTGATTCTGACGCCCGACCTGACCCTGGCCCGGCTCAATCAGACCTTCGCGCAGATGTACGGCGCGAACCCCGAAGACCTCAAGGGCCTGCCCCACCACCAGGTCGTCCGCTGGGCGCGGCTGGAGCGGGGCACGCCCCTGGAGCAGGCCCGCGCGGAGGGCTGGCCCGCCGCGCCCCACGATGTGCTGGATGTGCAGGGCGACCTGGAGCGCCCCGGCCAGCGGCCCCTGCCCGTGCACATCCGCTATTCGCCCCTGTTCGCGGACGATGGCGATACGCTGCTCAACATCATCGCCAGCGTGCGCGACATGACCGCGTTCCGCGAGGCCGAAAAACTCAAGTCCACCTTCATCTCTACCATCAGCCACGAACTCAAGACGCCCATCGCGCTCATCAAGGGCTATGTGAGCACGCTGCGCCGCCCCGATGTGCGCTGGGACTCGGACACGGTGCAGGAGAGTTTGGCCATCATCGAGGAAGAGGCCGACCGGCTGGCGCGGCTGGTGCAAGACCTGCTGGAGGCGTCACGCTTGCAAAGCGGCGGGGTGACGCTCCACCGCTCGCCCGTGGACCTGCCCGCGCTGGTCCGCCGGGTGGTGCAACGCTTCACGGCCCAGGCCCAGGGGCATACTTTTCGCCTGAACTTTCCCGAGGACTTCCCGCGGGTGCTGGCCGACGAGGGGCGGCTGGAGCAGGTGCTGAGCAACCTGGTGGCCAACGCGCTCAAGTACGCGCCGCCCGAGACCGAGATCTGCATTCGGGGCGAGGTGCGGCCCCACGAGGTGGTGGTGTGCGTGCGGGACCAGGGGCCGGGCATTCCGCCCGAGGACCAGCCCTATGTGTTCGATCCCTTCTATCGCAGCCGGGCCACGGCGAGCAAAGTGCCGGGCACGGGGCTGGGCCTGTTCTTGAGCCGGGCCATCGTCGAGGCCCACGGCGGCCGCATGTGGGTCAATCCCCACTATCGGGAAGGCGCAGAGGTGTGCCTGGCCCTGCCGCGCGACGAAGACGCGCCGCGCGCGCCTCAGGGCACGGGCCGGGCCGCGAAGTAATCGTCCCACGGCGCGGTGGGCCAGGCCGCGGCGATGCGGGCGGCCAAATCCTCGGGGCGGGCGATGCCGCCGAAGTTGGCGTCCCGATAGGCGTGCAGCAGGGCCGCCCAATCCTCGTCCCCCAGATGGGCGTGCACCGCGGCCCAGAACCGCTCGCCGTTGTGATACACGGCCCGGCGATAAGCGAAAAAGCCGCCGTACTCGTAAATGCTGCCGTCGATGAACCCCGCGGGCTCCAGGCCCTCCCAGCGGCCTGTCTCCCACCAGTCCGCCCAGGCGGGCAGACGGCGGCGGTAGTACCACGCCTCGCAGTGGGTGGCCAGGGCCTCGTCGAGCCAGGGATGCAGGGCCTGGTCGTTGGCCACCTGCGCGTACCACCACTGGTGGGCCACCTCGTGCACGGTGATGGCCGTGAGGAACTTCTCGGGCGTCAGGTCGAAGTGGCTGGCCCGCACGAAGAACAGTCCGTCGTACTCCATGCTGAAGGGAAAATCGCCCTCGATCAGGGTCAGCCGCGGGCGGTGATAAGGGCCGAAAGCCGCGGCGTAATCCTGCAGGGCCTGCGCGGCGTGCTCCAGCGCGACCTCGCCGGGGCCGCGATGCCCGGCAAAGACGAAAGCCTCCAGGGTGACCGCCCCGCCGTCGGGCTGAACGACCTCCCGGCTCAGGCGCACATAGTAGGGGCTGACCGAGAGGACGGCGTCGCGGGCCGCGGTCAGGGTGAAACAGCGCGCCTCGGGGGCCGCCTCGGGCGGGCAGGGGGACGGATCCAGGTTGGAGGCCGGGGTCCAGGTTTCGGGCCCGCGCCAGATTACCTCATAGTCGGCCCGGGGGCGGGTGAGGAACTCGCCATAGGGCCAGGCCCGCCGCACCAGCCAGCCCTCGCCTTCGAGATACGCGGGCACGAAGGGATACCAGTCCACCAGGTTGGTCTGCCGTTCGGAATAGCCGAAGACCATCGGCCGGTTGGTCTCGCCGCCGGTCACCCGCAGGCGGGGCAGCCAGATGTGGTAGGCCATGTCCAGAGTGACCGTGCCGCCGGGGGGCAGGGGCTGCGGCAGAGGGATGCTCAGCAGCAGATGGCCGGGCTTGGCCGGAAGGTCGTCCACGGCCACGGGCTGGCCGTCCACCCGCAGGCGGTCCCAGGTGAGGGCGAAGTAGTACCAGGGCGGCACCACCAGGGGCAGTTCGGTCAGGGTCTCCGCGGTGGGGTTGGTGTAGGTCAGGGTGTGTTCGACGCCCAGCCACTGCGCGGCCTGGTCGTAGGTCGCTTGCAGGCGATGGCGGGTGCTCACGGCCCGGTCGGGCGGGATGCGGGTGGCCGTAGGCGTCAAGGGCCGGGTGGGGGAAGGGCTGGGGGCCAGGGTCGCGGTGAGGGGCGCGGGCTCCCACGGCGTCGCGGTGCCGCCGCGGAGCCCGTCCCCCAAAGGCGTAACGGTGTAGGCCACCGGCGTAGGGAGCGCGACCGTGGCAGGCGGCGCGGCGCAGGCGCTCAGCACGAGCACCAGCGCCGCGACCCACCACGGCTTCAGCCGCGCGGGCATGGGACTATCCCGGAACGATCCAGGTGCCGGTCTCTCCGGCCAGGGCCCGCAGCATGTTGGGCGGGTTGGTGATCACGGCCGGGTGACCGGTGACCTCCACATAGCGCACGCAGGCCTGAATCTTGGGCAACATGCTGCCCGGCGCGAAGTGGCCTTCGGCCATGTAGCGTTTGGCCTCGCTCACGGTCATGCGGTCCAGGTCGCGCTGGTCGGGGCGGCCGAAGTTGAGGGCCACCTTCTCCACCGCGGTGGAGATGAGGAACAGGTCCGCGTGGATGCGCACCGCGAGCAGGCCGCTGGCCTTGTCCTTGTCGATGACCGCGGCCACGCCCCGCAGTTCACCTTTGGCGTTGCGCACCACCGGGATGCCGCCGCCGCCCACGCCGATGACGATCCAGCCCTGGCGCACCGCGTCCCGGATGGCGTGCTCTTCGATGATCTCCACGGGTTCGGGCGAGGGCACCACCCGCCGCCAGCCCCGGCCCGCGTCTTCCATCACGGGCCAGCCCTGCGCGGCGAACTTCTCGGCCTGCTCCTTGGTCAGAAAGCCGCCGATGGGCTTGCTGGGGTTCTGGAACGCGGGGTCGTTGGGATCCACCAGCACCTGGGTGACCAGGGTCAAGGCGCGCTTGGGGATGCCGCGGCGCTGGAATTCGTTGTCCAGGGTCTGCTGAAGCATGTAGCCGATGGAACCCTGGGTGTCGGCCACGATGAGGTCCAGGGGCGTGGTGTGCACCTCGTGGGCCGCGAGTTCGTTGCGCCGCAGGATGAAGCCCACCTGGGGGCCGTTGCCGTGGGTGACCACCACATCCCAGCCCTCTTCGACCAGCGCGGCGATGTGGGTGGCGGTGGTGCGCACCGCGTCCCACTGGTGCGGCACCTGGGGCTGCGAACGGTCCTGGATGAGGGAGTTGCCGCCGATGGCGATGACCGCGACTTTGTTGCGGGTGGGCGAACTGGGGGGATACATGGACACCTCCGGCCTACGCCATGGTCAGGGCCATGACGGCTTTTTGCACATGCAAGCGGTTCTCGGCCTCGTCGTACACCACCGAGTGGGGGCCGTCCAGCACTTCGCTGGTGACCTCGATGTCCCGATCCGCAGGCAGCGGGTGCATGTAGATGGCGTCGTCCTTGGCCAGGGCCATGCGCCGGGCGTCCACGATCCAGTCCTTGTACTGATCCTGCAGGCGCTTGCCCTCTTCGGGGTCCGTGGTGGTCAGCAGCGGGCCCCAGGACTTGGCATAGACCACATCCGCGTCTTTGAAAGCCTCGTCCATGTCGTGGACGATCTCGAAGCCGACCTTGTACTGGCGGGCCAGGCTGCGGGCCTCGTCCACGATGTCGGGCATGAGTTGGAACTCGGGCGGATGGGCCAGCACCACATCCAGGCCGAAGCGGGGCATCTGCAAAATCAGCGACTGAGGCACGGAGATGGGCTTGAGGTACGAGGACGCGTAGGCCCACGAGACCACGATCTTCTTGCGGCGCAGATCGCGGCCCTTCTTCTCCATGATGGTCATCAGGTCGGCCAGAATCTGGAAGGGGTGGTAGATTTCGCACTGCATGTTGAGCACGGGCACGCGGCTGTGGCGGGCTACGGTGTTGATGTAGTCGTTGCCGATGCCCCAGTCCACATGCCGGATGGCGATGCCGTCGAAGTAACGGCCCAGAATTTCGCCGATCTCCTTGGCGGTATCGCCGTGATGGATTTGGGTGGTGCGGCTCTCGATGAAGGCTGCGTGGCCGCCCAATTGGGCCATGCCGGCCTCGAAGGACGAGCGGGTGCGCGTGCTGGAGAAGAAGAACAGCATGGCCAGGGTCTTATCGCGCAAATACGCGTGGGGCACGCCCAGGGCGCGCTTGCGCTTCAAGTCCCAGGCCACATCCAACACGGTCTCCACTTCTTCTTTGGAGAAGTCCAAATCGCCGATGAAATCGCGGCCGCGTAGATAGGTCTGCATGGCAATGCCTCCTGCCAGAGGGGATGCCCCATTATACCTGAGGTTGGAGGAGGGAAGGTAGAGGTTGGAGGCTGGAAGTTGGTAGTTGGAGGCTGGTGGTTGGAAGTTGGCCTGCCCTGGCGACTAACGACTGACGACTGTGCAGCCGGCTGACGGCTGTTATTGGAACCACGGATATACACGGATGAACACGGAGGAAAAAGCGAGGAGCAAGAAGCGGGGAGCATCCCGCTGACCACTCATCACTGACTGCTGACCGCTCACCGCTCACGGCTGCTTTGAAACCACGGATGCGCGCGAATAAAAATGATCCGTGTTTTTCCGTGCCAGTTTCCGTGTTCCTCCGTGTTCCTCCGGTCGGCTGACGACGGGCGCAGCACCGCTGCACCCCTACCGGCCACCGGCTATCGTCCGGCCATTGGCCGTCCCCTGACCTCTAACTTCTGACTTCTGACTCCTGACCCCTGACTCCTGACTTCTGACTCCTGACTTCCCCCACCCCCACTCCCCGCTGTTATAATCCTCCCCATCCCCAGGTCGGAGGAGTATCATGCGCATCGTCCTGGACGCCATGGGCAGCGACGCCCATCCCGAACCCGAAGTGCAGGCCATCGTCGAGGCCGCGCGGCGCTGGCCCGAGGACACTTTCTACCTGGTCGGCCGCGAAGACCAGGTCAAGCCCCGCCTGGACGCGCTCGCGCCGCCGCCCAATGTGGTGTTCGTGCACGCGCCCGAGGTGTTCGCCATGACCGACAAGCCGGGCGAAACCGTGCGCCGCAAGCCCAACACTTCCATGGCCGTGGGCATGCGTATGCTCAAAGAAGGCCGGGCCGACGCGTTCGTCACCGCGGGCAACACGGGCGGCGCGCTGGCCAACGCGCTCTTCATCCTGGGCCGCATTCGGGGCGTGCGCCGTCCGGGGCTCATCGGCGCGTTCCCCAGCCGTAAGGAGCGGGTGCTGGTGATGGACATCGGCGCCAACGCGGAGTGCAAGCCCGAATACCTGCTCCAGTTCGCCATCATGGCCTCGATTTATGCGGAAGAAATCTTGGGCCGGGCCCGGCCGCGGGTGGCGCTGCTGTCCAACGGCGAGGAGGCCGGCAAGGGCAACGACCTGGTCAAGGCCACCTACCCGCTGCTGGCCGAAAGCGGCCTGAACTTCATCGGCAATGTGGAGCCCAAGGAAATCTTCGCCGGCGAGGCCGATGTGGTGGTCACCGACGGCTTCACGGGCAATGTGTTCCTCAAGACCAGCGAGGCCGTGGTGGGCCTGCTGGTGGATGTGCTCAAGGACGCGCTCATGGCCTCGCCGCGCACCAAACTGGGCGCGCTGCTGGCCAAGCCCGCGTTCGCGCACCTCAAAGCCCTGCTCGACCCCAGCGAGGCCGGCGCGGCGCCCCTGCTGGGCATCAACGGCCTGGTGTTCGTCGGCCACGGCCGGTCGGACGCGCGCGCCTTGCTCGCGGCCTTGCGCACGGCCCGCCAGGCCGTCCAGGTCCACCTGCTGGACAAACTGACCGCCGGCATTGCCGCGCGGTTGCAGTCCCCCCAAGGAAAGTGAGAGACCAGCATGCGCAGCGAATTGAACCAATCCTTCCTGGAAAAACAACTCAAACTGGCTCAACGCACCAGCCTCATCGGCCTGGCCCTGTTCGCGGTGGGCATCTACCTGACCTTCGCCTATCCCAAGGCCGTGCTGTGGGCCTTCGTCGCGCTCATCGTGGGCTTTCTGGTGTCGCAAATCGGCATCTACTTCGGCAACCGCTACGGACGGCGGCCGCGGGCCGACCAGGTGCTCGATCAGGCCCTGAAAGGCGTGGGCGAAAAGCACACCCTCTACCACTACGCCACGCCCGCGGGACATGTCATCATCGGCCCGTCGGGGGTGTGGGTGCTGGTGGTGAAATATCAGCAGGGCCGCATCCGGTATCACAAAGGCAAATGGCGGCAAAAGGGCGGGCCTGTGCTGTGGTACTTGCGCCTGTTCGCGCAGGAGGGCCTGGGGCGGCCCGATGTGGAGGTCGAGGAGGAGGTCAAACTCATCCGCAAGGCCCTGGTCGAGGCGCTGGGGGAAGAAGAAGCCGCGGCCGTGCCCGTGGAGCCGGTGCTGGTGTTCACCAGCCCCAAAGCCGTGCTGGAGGATGTGTCCGAAGCGCCCGTGCCCACCCTCAAGCCCGAGGACCTCAAAGGCTTCTTCCGCGAGCGGCTGAAGCAAAAGCGCCTCACGCCCGAACAGGTCCGTCGGGTGCGCGAGGCGCTGGTGTTGTACAAACCGCCCAAGAAGGCCGCGGAGGACACGGCGAGCGCCAAGGCGTCCAAAGCCAAACGCGGCGCCAAAGCTAAGAAGAAGGGCTGAGAAACCACGCCGCGCCTGCCGGTCAGAGCCGACAGGCGCGGTATTATGACGCGCGTCCGCCGCGGTCAATCGCTCTTGGCCGCGCCGCCGTTGGAACTGGCCTTGGATGCCGCGGTCGAGGTCTCCTTGGCCGAGGAAGATTTGCCCTCCCCGTCGCCTTTGGTTTCCGCCTTGGATGCCGCGGGTTTGCCCGCGCTGTTGCTGCCCCGATTGTCGGTCACATAAAAACCGCTGCCCTTGAACACCACCGCGGGCGGACGAAAGACGCGATACACCGTCGTGTGCCCATTGGGACAGGTCACACGGCTTTGGTCATCGTGAAACGACAGGAATTTGTCAAATACCACGCCACAAGTTTCACACCGAAAAGTATAGGTCGGCATAATCACCTCCCACGCGCTGGGCCGATGAGCCCGGCGCGATTCGAACGGTAAAAATTCCAATATCGGCGCTCGTACAAATACTGGGCTTCGTCCAGAATAGCCTCGGCTTGTTGCAACATGGCCCAAGCCATCTGGCGATTGTTCATACCTCAAACACCTCGCCCGGCTGCAAATCCGGCTTGAGCACCCAATACCACGCATCTCCCAGGCGTTCTTTCCGGGCGCCGAGTTCATGCAAGCGCTCGTGCAAACGCGCCAGGACGCTTTGGAAGAAGCCCTCCTTGTCATAGAGGATCACCGCGTCGTTCGTCATGTCGAGATACACAGGATGGAAACGCTGGGCTTCTTCCCGGCTACGAATCATCTCCACGAAATCGACATAAACGCCACGCTGCCACAGGGCTTCCAAATCCGGCGTCAGAGCCTCACGAGCCGGCGCCAACAGCGCGCGGCGGGCCATCATGCCCCGAGGCGCGTCCTCCAACACGACGAACAGATCAATATCCGAGGTGGGGCCGGCCTCGCCGCGCGCCACCGAGCCAAACAACACCACCGAGACCAACTGTTGCGGCAAGGTCTCGTGTAAAACTTGCGCGTATCGTTCGGCCAAGTGGCGCAAATGCGCGTTAAAATCCTGCGTGTGAACCATCCTGCTTTTGCCCATGCCCAGCGCGGCTTCTGTCGCGATTATACCATTCCCCATCCACAAAACACCACCCAGGTAAGACCTGGGTGGTGTTGGTCAGCCTGCGCTGACCGGGATGGGGGCGCGAGGCTCGGCCTTATTTCTTGCTCTTCTTGCCCTTGCTTTTGCCTTTGGGCTTGACTTCGATGAGTTTCGGACGAGCCCCTTCGGCCTTGGGCAGCACCAGGGTCAGCACGCCGTTCTCGAAGGTCGCCTCGGCTTCGTCGGCCACCACGGGGGCCGGCAGGCGGATGCTGCGGCTGAAGGTACCAAAGCGGCGCTCCCGCAGATAGTAGGTCGCGCCTTCCTCCACCGCGTCCTCCTGCACCTCGCCCCGCAGCGTCAACACATCGCCGGTGATGGTGATCTCCAGGTCCTCGGGCTTCACGCCCGGCAAGGTCGCCTTGAGCACGATCGCGTCATCGGTCTCATACAGATCGATGTGCGGCATCAGCGCCCAGGCAGCCTCCGTGGACGCCAGCGGCCGACCCAGGAACTCCTCCAGGAAGCGGTCCATCGTGCGTTGAATGGACAACGCATCGCGCAACGGCTCCCAGCGCGTCAACATGACACACCTCCTTCGCTCCTGGGATGGCCCGGGGCCGTTCGCCCCGGCACTTTTCTCTTTACGCCGCGAACATTAGAATTTCGTAAGCGGGGCCTAAAAAAGGCGTTAATGCGCCCTTCCCTCTCCCGCGGCGGGGGAAGAAGCCTCCGCGGCGGCCTGGGGCGGAATGAACAGCGTCGCGCCGCAGTACGGACAGCGCACGATGCCCTTGCCCACGAACTCCCGCTGGCCGCCGCAATTGGGGCAGGTGGTCGAACCCACCTGGGACGCGTCCGCGGTGTAGAAGACCATGCGCTCCCAGTCAATGTAGCCCGTGAACAGGCCCAGGCTGACCAACTCGTAGATGGCGTCCTGCACGGCCTGGCGGTCCAGGTGCAGTTCCACCATGATCTGGTCAATGGGCACCTGCCCCCGAGACTGAATCAGGCCCAAGATGCGTTCCAACTGCCTGGCCCGCTGGCTCTCTTGCTCCCGCTTGCGGCCCTGCAGATAGAGGAAGATGCCCACTCCCGCGGCCAGCGCGGCCGGCACCAGGCCGAAGAGGATGAACCCCAACACCGCGCCCGCCGCGCCCAGTTTGCCGCTCATGGCGCCCGCGATCATGAACCCGGCCGCGGCCAGCACGATGACCACGGCCAGACCGATGAAGAACCATCCCATGCCTTTGCCTTGCATGATGAAACCTCCCAGGGATTAGCCGAAGCCGCTGGAGCCGCCGCCTCCGCCTCCGCCACCTCCGCCGCCGCCCGAAAAGCCGCCCCCGCCGCTGCTGGAGGAGATGCTGCCGGCCACGGTGTCCAGCGCGCTCAGCAGGGTGTCGCTGACGCTGGAGAGGCTGGTGAAAGTCCCGTCGGCCATCTGATCCAGGCTGGGCATGGGCGCGCCCGAGGACATGGGACGGGCCCAACCTCCGGGCACCCGCCGCGGCATCGGGCGTCCCATGGCCGGGCGGGGCGGACGCGGCCCCCACCAGGTCGGAGCCGGCACCTGCTCCAGGGCCGCGAACTGACGCACCCACTGCCGCTCGATGCCCAGGGCCGTGGCGTAGGGCAGATAAGTCTCGAAGATTTCGGCCGCACGCTTGGGGTTCAGCCCCCGCACATCTTTGAGCGTGCTCAAATAACGGCGAAAGCCCTTCCACAGCGCGGCCGCGCGAGCGCCTTTCCGGGTCTTGCGCGGCATGGCCTGCGCCCACGCCATGATGACGACCAGCAAAAGAGGGCCTAAACACAGGAGCAGCGGCATTCCGCCGCCGAGGTCGAAGGCCCACGAGAGAAATCCCATCAAGAACAACGCGTACAGGCCCACCACGACCACGCCGAGCAAAGTGTACTTCCAGCGCACCCGGTTGGGATGGGCCGGGAAGTAGCCGCGGCGCACCACCTCGGCGTACAAATCCCGTTCCAGTTTGGCGTGCGCGACGGGCAGGCGCGCGCTCAAAGCCCGCAGCGGTAGGCGCTTTTCGTCGGCGCGGAAGAGCGCGTCGAGGAAGCGCTTTTCGAAATCTCGCAGCGTGTCGCGCGGATTGTCGGTGCGCTCCAGGTCGAGTTCGCCGGGCTCGGGCTGGGCCAGGGAGGTGGGGCGCCCCTCGGGAGTGACGAAGCGCACATGGCCCCGCTGAGCCAGATCCAACAGCGTGGCCACGGTATCCTGCCGATCCACCCGCTCGTCCACCAGCACCCCGACCACGCCGGGCGGGTCATCGGTGGGGGGACGGGTGACCTGGGGCACCGTGACGGTCGCGGGATCCCGGCCAAAGGCGTACCACAAGCCCACGCCCAGCCCTACCACGGCCAGCCCGCCCACCACGGCCAGCACCGCGCCGCCCACGATGAGGTAGGGGCGCAGTTCCTCGCGCTTCTGCCAGGCCGGAGGTTCGGCCTGCACCGCGCCGTGGGGCCACTGCACCCGGATCTCCCATTCGGTGCCGCCGGGGAAGGGTCCGCCCTCGAACACGACCCGATCGCCCACCAGCGTGGCCCCCGGGCCTTCCTCGCCGTTGAGGTACGAGGCCGTGCGCAGTTGCTCCGCAGGCCACTGCCCCGGCAAAGTCACTTCCACCCGACTGGCCTCGATGGGATAGGCCCGGTCGGCCTCGATGAACTTCCAGAAAAACTGATCGCCCGCGGGGTCAATCCACAGCGCGCCGTGCAGGGTATAAGCCAGGGTAAAGGTGCGGGTGGCGTCGGTGGTGGAGGGGAAGTACCAGGTCACCCGCACCACATCGTCCTGACGCTCGACTTGAAAGGTGTACGGGCGGCCGGGCGTGGCGACCTCGAGGTACGGCTGGCCATCCTCGGCCACGGCCCAGTCGGTGATGTCCTCGACCCGGTTCAGGGGGATTTCACGGAAGGCGTAGGTGAACGGGCCGCCTCGAAAGTCCACGACCCAGGTCTCTTCCACGCGCACCGTGCCGTCGGTACGAATGGTGATGCGGCCATCCCGTCGGGGGACGATCACACTTTTGGCCGTGCTCGCGGCTTGGGCCGCTGTCGGAGCCAGGCTCCAGGCGACCCAGACCAAAACCACGGCCAGAAACCAACCCCAATGTCTCTGCCGGGTGATGCCGCGCATGTTCGGCTCCTTTCCTGCGCCCTTCCGCGGCCGCGGCGCGCGGTGGAGGAGATCTCCAGGGGGAAGGGCATCTTTATCATAGCACAAACCGGGCCTCGGGCGAGGCCTCAACCGACCCGACGCAAAAGCCCCCGATTCTGCGCCAGGCGCAGCGGGGGCTTCTTCTGCCGCATCCGAGACGGACCGATCAGTCGTCCATGTGCTGGATGATGGCGTCGCCGAACTCGGAGGTCTTGAGCAGCGTCGCGCCCTCCATCAGGCGGTGGAAGTCGTAGGTCACGGTCTTGGCCGCGATGGCGCCCGCGATGCCCTTGGTGATGAGATCCGCGGCCTCGTTCCAGCCCATGTATTGGAACATCATGACGCCCGAGAGGATGACCGAAGAGGGGTTGACTTTGTCCAACCCCGCGTATTTGGGCGCAGTGCCGTGGGTGGCCTCGAACACCGCGTGGCCCGTGTCGTAGTTGATGTTGCCGCCCGGCGCGATGCCGATGCCGCCCACATACGCGGCCAGCGCGTCGGAGAGGTAATCGCCGTTCAGGTTCATGGTGGCGATGATGTCGAACTCCTTGGGCCGGGTCAGGGTTTGCTGGAAGGTGATGTCCGCGATGGCGTCCTTGACCAGCAGGCGTCCCTCTTCCTCGATGGCCCGCCGCTGCTCTTCGTTGGCCGCCTCGACGCCCTTCTCGGCCTTGGTGCGCTCCCACATGGTCCAGGTGTACACTTTGTCGCCGAATTCCTCCTCGGCCACCTCGTAACCCCACTTGCGGAACGCGCCCTCGGTGTACTTCATGATGTTGCCCTTGTGCACCAGGGTCACGCTGCGCCGGTTGTTGTCCAGACCCCATTGGATGGCCGCCCGCACCAGGCGCTTGCTGCCCTCCTCCGAGATGGGCTTGATGCCGATGCCCGAAGTGTTGGGGAAGCGCATTTTGGCGTACTCTTCGGGGAAATTCTCCTTGAAGAGTTGCATGAACTTCTTCCATTCGGGCGAACCCATCTCGAATTCGATGCCCGCGTAGATGTCCTCGGTGTTCTCGCGGAAGATGACCATGTCCACCCATTCGGGATGCTTGATGGGCGAGGGCACACCGGGGAACCAACGCACGGGGCGCTGGCACACATACAGATCCAGCGCCTTGCGGATGGCCACATTCAGAGAGCGGATGCCGCCGCCCACGGGCGTGGTCAACGGGCCCTTGATGCCCACCAGGAACTCTTTGAACGCCTGAATGGTCTCCTCGGGCAGCCACGAGCCGAACAAGCGGTACGCCTTCTCGCCCGCGTACACTTCCATCCAGTAAATCTTGCGCTTGCCGCCGTAGGCTTTGGCGACCGCGGCGTCGAACACGCGCACCGCGGCGCGCCAGATGTCCGGCCCGGTGCCGTCGCCCTCGATGAAGGGGATGATGGGATTGTCGGGCACGATAAGCGTTTTGCCCGGCTTACGGATCTTTTCGCCCCCCTCGGGGACCTGGATAATGGTGTAACCCATGGGTTCTGCTCCTTGTGTTTCAGGATGATACGGGGATTGCGCGGTGATTATAACATCTTCAAAACCGGGGGCGCAGATGAGGATAGGCACATCTCCCCGCGGCTGACAGGGCCCTATTCCGCGAAGGCGACCAGGCCCGCCTCGCGCAACGACACATAACGCCCCGCGCCGAAGACGATGTGGTCCAAGACGCGAATGTCCAACAGCGCGCCGGCCTGGACCGCCTGGCGGGTGAGGGCCACATCGTCGGGGCTGGGCGTGGGGTCGCCGCTGGGGTGGTTGTGCACCAGGATGAGGCCCGTCGCGTTCTCCCGCACGGCCTCCCGGAAGATTTCCCCCACCCGCACCTGCGCGCTGTTGACCGACCCGCGCACCACTTCGACCACCCGCAGCACATGGTTGCGGGTGTTGAGCAGGATGGCCCGCAGGTGCTCTTGCTCCAGCGCGGCCATTTCGGTGGCCAGCATGGCGGCCACATCCTCGGGGCCGTGGATGCTGGGACGCTCCTGCCATTCGGCCAGGCGCAGGCGTTGAGCCAGGGCCAGCGCGGCTTTGATCTGCGCGGCCTTGGCCAGGCCCACCCCGCGCGTGCGGCGCAGCGCGCTGAACGGCACCCGATTCAGCCCGGCCAGGCCGCCGAAGTCCCGCAGCAGGCGCTGGGCCAGCGCGACCGCGTGCTCGCCCTGGGTGCCCGTGCGCAGCAAAATGGCCAGCAACTCCGCGTTGGTCAGACTTTGCGCGCCCAGCCGCGCCAGCCGCTCCCGCGGGCGATCGTGCGCGTCCCAATCGCGAATGCGGTATCCGGTCACTGGGCCCTCCCGCTCCTCGCTTCCCGCTCCCTGCTCTCTTCCGCCCCTCACCGCTTGCCGACGCAGTCCTCCGGCGGGTCGCCCAGGCGGGCCTGCTCTTCTTCGGCCAGCGCGGGATCCAACTTGCGGAACAGGGGCGTGGGTTTGTGCAGCGCCTGGCCCACGGGCAGGGCTTGCGGCTCCCAGCGGCCCGTGGCGTCCGCGGGGTCGTACATCAGCACTTCGTGAGTGCCCAGCGCGTCGTGTGCCTCGCGCACGGTCTGGCGACCGAACAGCGGGCGCGTATAGCCCAGCGTGCGGTGCAGCGCCTCGCTGCTGAAGGGCAGATAGGGCGCGAAGAGCACCTTGAGCCAGTCAATGGCCTGCAACGCGGTGTAGAGGATGGTGCCCGCGTCCGCGCGGTCCTCCTTGATGCGCTTCCAGGGCGCGCGGCGCTCGAGATACTTGTTGACCTGCGCGGCCAGGCGCATGGCCTCTTGCAGCCCGGCCCGCAGCCGCACATGCTCCAGATGGTCGCCCACGCTTTGGAACCCGGCCCGCACCTCGGCCAGCAGGGCCTCGTCCTCCGCGGTGAGGGCCCCCGGCTCGGGCACCTGGCCCCAATGCTTGTAGGTGAAGGACAGCACCCGGTGGGCCAGGTTGCCCCAGGTGGCCACCAACTCGTCGTTGTTGCGGCGGAAGAAGTCCTCCCAGTACCAGTCCGTGTCTCGGGTTTCGGGCATGATGGCCGTCAGATAGTAGCGCAGCGGGTCGGGGTCGTAGCGTTCCAGCAAATCCAGCCCCCACAGGGCCCAATTGCGACTGCCCGAGAATTTGCATCCCTCGAGGTTGAGGAACTGATTGGCCGGCACATCGTAGGGCAGCACCAGCGGCCGACCCGGGGCCCGGCCCGAGAACAATTCCTCGAAACGGGCCCCCGCGCCGATGAGTTGCGCGGGCCACATGATGGCGTGGAAGGGGATGTTGTCCTTGCCGATGAAGTAGTAGGAGCGGGCCTCGGGGTTCAGCCACCACTGCTCCCACGCGTCGGGCTGGCCCGTGAGGTGCCCCCATTCGATGGCCGCGGAGAGATACCCGATGACGGCCTCGAACCACACATACAGCACCTTGTGCTCCCAGCCCTTCAACGGCAGAGGGATGCCCCAGTCCAGGTCGCGGCTGATGGGACGGGGCTTGAGGCCCTCGCTGCGGATGAGGCCCAGGGATTGCTGTACCACATGGGGCCGCCAGTAGGGCGCCCGGGCTTCCAGAAAGGCCCGCACATCGTCTTCCAGTTTGGGCAGGTCCAGGTAGAAGTGTTCGGTCTCCCGCAGTTCGGGGGTGCTGCCGTCCAGTTTGGAGCGCGGGTTGATGAGTTTGGTGGGATCCAGCAGGTTGCCGCAGCGGTCGCACTGGTCGCTGCGCGCGCCCTCGTAGCCGCAAATGTAGCAGGTGCCCTCCACATAGCGGTCGGGCAAGAAGCGTTGCTGGGTGGTGGAATACCACTGCTTTTCGCGCTTGGTGAACAGGTAGTCGTTCAGGCGCAGGGCCTCGAAGATGGTCTGGGAGACCTTGAAGTGGTTTTCGGTGTGGGTGCTGGTGAACAGGTCGTAGGCCAGACCCATCTTCTGGAACAGGTCCAGGAACGAACGATGGTAGCGGCGGTAGATGACCTCGGGCGAGACGCCCTCCTGGTCCGCGCGCACGGTGATGGGCGTGCCGTGCGCGTCGGAGCCCGAGACCATGAGCATGGCCCGGCCCCGCAGGCGTTGGTAGCGGCTGAAGATGTCCGCGGGCAGGTACGCGCCCACCAGGTTACCGGCGTGGATGTAGGCGTTGGCGTACGGCCAGGCGACGCCGGCCAGCACATGTTCGGTCATGCCCCACTCCTGCGGGTGTAGGATGGCCCGGGCCGCGGCCGGGCGACTTGGGTTTACAACTGCGGCACGCCCCACAACTCGCGCGGCGCGTCCGGGGCCGTGTCTTTGAGCACCAGCCACAAATCGTTGCCGTGGGGCGCGAGGGTGACTTCGCCCAGGATGTCGAACTGGTTGCCCATCAAGGGCTTGCGCCGACCCACCGCGATGCGCTTGCCCTGGCGCAGGGCGCGGATGAGATCCTGGCGCGTGAAGATGCGGCGGTCGGTGTAATGGGAGAAAATGCGCTCATAGCCCCGAGCCCACTCGATGGTCTTGCCATCGGGCCCGTAGTGCACGGCTTCGAGGATGATGTCGTAGGGTCGGCGACGGAAGAACAT
>JAADEN010000202.1 GCA_013153375.1 Chloroflexota bacterium
CGCCCCAGGTGTACAGGGCCAGCACGGGCACGCCGGCCCACAGCCAGGGCTGCCCCAGGGCCCGAGCGTATCCGGCCAGCAGCAGGGTGAGAATCAGCAAGACGCCGGCGTCCCGAAGCCGGAATTCGCCGAGCGCGGTGATCATCTGCAGCGCGATCACACCGGCCAGCAGGAACGCGCCGCCGCGGGCGACCCACAGGACGACGCGCTTGCCGCGGCGTTGCGCCCAGGCGTCCAGGGCCACGCTGCCCAACAGGGGCAGCAACAGCCATCCCGACCAGTACAAATTCACGCCGCCGGGCCACACCTGAGCCACGAATTGTACGAACGCGTTCAGGCCCAGCACCCAGCCCCAGATGCCCGGAACCCAGCGCCGGTCGCGCCAGGCTTCCGCCCAACCCCAGGCCGCGCCCAGCAGCCAGGGGATCAAGGCCCAGATGTGGCGCTGCGCCAGATTCGGGTCGTCCAAGAGCGCGAGGCCCGCGGCCCACCAGGCCAGGCCGGTGAGGATTTCCAGGCCCAGGCTCCACGCCGCGGACAGGCCGATTTTGGAGTGGCGCAGGAGGATGCTGACCGTCGCGAGGGCGAGGGCCGCGGCGACCAAAACCAGGGCTTGCGGCCAGCCCGCGGGCCACAGGGCGGTCCAGGCTTGCAGCATGCCCGCGATGCTCAAGGGCACGGCCCAGGCCTCGACCCACGGCAAGGGGCGGATCTGATAGCGGGCCAGGAGGTAGAAGAGCATCAGCGCGGCGTAGGCGAGCAGCGCGGGCAGCCACAGAGTGACCCGGCCCCCTTCGTCCGCGTCGATCATGGTGAGGGGCAGGATGCCGAACAACAACAGCCCGGCCACCAGATGCGTCATCCCCCACAGCCATTTGCTGAGCCGCGGCTGGCGGGCGCGCAACAATCGGGCCACCAGCACGGCCAGGATGGTTTCGCCGGCCCAGGCCAGCAGCAACCACGAGATGCGCACGCCGGGGAAGTGGTTCCGCAGCCACAGGAAGCCGTGGCTCAGCGCCACGGCCAGCATGGGCCAGGCGGCCAGGGTGAGCACGAAGGAGCGCAGAAGCCAGCCGCCCGCCAGCCAGGCCAGGGCCAGGAACGCGGTGGCCAGGGCCCAGTAGAGGGTGAGGCCGTCGGCCGCGAGATGGGGCTTCAGAATGTCGGCCAGGGCCGCGGCGTCGGCCCAGAGGAAGCCCGCGGCCACGATGCCCAGAACCCGGCCTCCCGTGGGGGTGATGCGATAGACGGCCGCGGCCGCGACCGCGAAGAAGCCGGTGGCCAGCAGCAGAATGGGCAGCCGCCAGGCTTCGACCAGCGCGGCGAAGAGCAGCGCGGCCGAGATGACGAAGAACGCGCCTAAGTAGAGCACCACTTGCAAGGCCCAGGGGGAGGCGCGGCGCGGCGCGCGCGGGGCTTCGGCCTGGGGTCGGGCCCGCGGCGGATCGGCGTAACGCGCCTGGAGCACCGCGGCCTGGGCCGGGCTTAAGAGCTCCTCCGCGACCCAGGACGCGATTTCGGCCCGCAGAGCCGCCCGTTGGGCGGGCGGCCAGGTGCTGCGCCGATGATAGAACTGTTGCGCCGCGGGCGAGGTCAGCGCGTTCAGCGCGGCCTGGCGCACCTGGGGATCGTCGGCCTTCAGGGCCAGATGTTCGATGGCCTTCCAGACGCGCGCCGCGTCCGGGCTCGCGGCGCGCGGGTCGCGCGGCCAGGCCCGCAGGGCCTGAATCTGCGCCTGGGCATCGTCCGAGCGCAAACGCGCGAGCCAGGCGTCAAGGGGAATGTCTTGAGACATGGCCTATTCCTCGTGGGGGGAAGGGCGCAGCACGGCCTCGGCCAGGGCGGGGAGCACCTGAGCCACATCGCCGCGCAACACCGCAGCCGCGTGCGGATCCAGGTAAGTGGGCTCCCGGTTGACGATGATGATCGCGGCGCCGTTTCGGTACGCTTCGTAGGGCAGTTGGCCCGCGGGCGCGACTTCCAATGAAGTCCCGGCCACCAGCCACACATCGGCCTGCTGCACGGCCTCTTGCGCCGCGCGCCAGGCCTCGGCGGGCAGCGGCTCACCGAAAAGGACGACATCGGGCTTGAGCACCGCGCCACAACGCGGGCAGGTGGGCAGCGCCTCGGATTGCAGGAACGCGTCGCTGAGGTAGGGCGCGGCGGGTTCGCGATGGCCGCAGTCCAGGCAGACCATGTGATCCAGCCCGCCGTGGATCTCGATGACCCGCCGGGAGCCGGCCTTCTGGTGGAGACCGTCGATGTTTTGGGTGATTACGGCCTGGAGGCGTCCGGCCTGCTCCAGCCGGGCCAGGGCCCGATGCGCGGGGTTGGGCTGGGCCCGACGCATTTCCCGGGCCAAAGGGCGGATCCAGGCGTAGAAGCGGGCCGGGTCGCGGCGGAAGGCCCAGATCGACGCCACCTCCAGCGGATTCACTTGTTGCCACAGGCCCGAGGACGAACGAAAGTCGGGGATGCCCGAGGGTGTGGAGATCCCCGCGCCGGTAAAAGCGACCGCGTGCCGGGCGCCGCGCAGCAGATGCGCGGCGATGTCCATCTCGGGATTCCAAAGGTTCATACGCGCTCCCGGCAGGAAATCGGCGGGCAAGATGTTGTTTATAGTATAGCAGATCTCCGCCCGACTTGGCGCGTGGGACGCGGTTTTGCTTGACAGAGGCGCACAAATGTGCTATAAATCCGGGTAAGTGTTCGCCGGTTTGGCCCCCAACGGGAGGAAGATCATGCCTCGGGCACGGGAACCTGGAATGTTGGACGACAAAGACCGTCAAATTTTGAATTTCTTGATCGAGTACTACAACGAACATGGGCGCTCGCCCACGGTGCGCGAAATCCAGGACGCGCTGGGCATTTCGTCCACCTCGGTGGTCAAGTATCACCTGAAGCACCTCAAGGACGCGGGGCGCATCGACTATCCGCGCGGTCTGGCCCGCGGCATCGAAGTGCAGACGGTGCCGCGCATCAAAGCCGTGCCCTGGGTGGGCTACATCGTGGCCGGTCAACCCATCCCCGTACCCGGTGTGACCGAGAACGAGGTCGAGGAGTGGGTCTCGGTGCCCCTGGACTGGCTGCCGCGTCCCAAGCGGCGGGTGTTCGCGCTGGAAGTGCGCGGGGACTCCATGGTGGACGCGTCCATCCATCACGGCGACATCGTGATTCTGGAGCCGGTCACACCCGAGGATGTGCGCAACGGCGACATGGTGGCCGCGTGGATCCGCTCCGCGGGTGAGACGACCTTGAAGTGCTATTATCGCGGAGGCGATCAGGTGCGTTTGCAGCCGGCCAACGCGGCCTACCAGCCCATCGTGGTGCCCGCGGAGGATGTGGAGATCCAGGGCCGGGTGGTCGCGGTGTTGCGGCAAGTGCGTGGCTGCGGCTCGACCGCGGGGGGCGGGATGTGAGACGCGCAGCGACTTGCCCTTTGTATTCAAAAGTCGAACGCCATTGATGATCTGGATGCTGGCGCGCGATGTGAAACCCAGGGTATCCTCCTATGGAGGTAGTTTGTAAAAATCCGCGAACTCCTGCGCTCTGATGGCTCGAATAGCCCATGATTGCGACCGGAAATGTTCGCGAAATCGAGGCGCTGGGAAACGCCTCGATTTCTATTTCTATATTGTCCCGGGCCCAAAAATGCGGCTTCCCAAGGGCCTTGTGCGGAGAGGCCGCCTTTT
>JAADEN010000222.1 GCA_013153375.1 Chloroflexota bacterium
TTTGAAAGCCGCGGTGGTGGTGTCTTCGCGTAGGGAGGATATACCCGTAGGTGCTGTAATTCCTCTTGACTCTATATGATCTTCTGCTCTATAAAAGAGTCCAACATGATTTCTGACTCTTCTCTTTCCCGCTATCTGCAAACACCCTGTTTCCCTTCCCTCGCACCCTTGCCGAAAAGGGGCCAAGTGTGCTAAACTTGGCCTCGTGCTGCGCTTCGGCGCGCCTTTCCGCTCCCGGCGCGGACCGGGGGCTGTAGATCCACGGAAAGGAGGTCCTTTCATGTCGTCCATACCTCTTCCTATCCCCACGCCGACTCGGGTTCGGCCCTATGAACTGGTCTTCATCGCCCACCCCGACCTGGACGAGGCCGCTTTTCAGGCCGTGGTCGAGCGGGTGAAAGAGGCCATCGCCAAGGCCGAAGGCACGGTGACCAAGACGGAGATCTGGGGAAAGCGCCCCCTGGCCTATCCCATTCGCAAACGCCGCGAAGGGTATTATGTCCTCATGCACATGGACATGCCGGCTTCGGCGTTGCCCCAGTTGGAGCGGTTCCTGCGCCTGCAGGAGCCCATCATCCGTTTTCTCTTCGTGCGCCGAGACGAAGCGTGAGGCCCCGATTCCTTTTCGCGCTTGACGCTTGAACACTTCCTATTTGTCCCTTTCTACTGTAAGGAGAAACGACGATGCGGCGAGGGTTGAACAAAGTCATGATCATCGGTCGCTTGGGTCGCGATCCTGACCTGCGGTACACCCCTTCGGGTCAGGCCGTCGCCACCTTCCCCGTGGCCACGACGCGCTATTGGAACACGGCCGCGGGGGAGCGACGGAGCGAGACGGAATGGTTCAATGTGGTGGCATGGGGTAGCCTGGCCGAAATTTGCAAGCAATTTTTGAGCAAAGGCGAACAGGTTTACATCGAAGGGCGGCTCAAAACCCGCCGTTGGGAAGACGCCAACGGCCAGCGCCGCTACTCGGTGGAAATCGTCGCCAGCGAGATGATCATCCTCGGCGATCGGCGCCGTTTCACGGGCCACACCGATGCGCTGATGCGCACGGAAGACGACGAGCAGGAGACTGCCGCTTCATCGGCCACGGAGACGGCGACCACCGAGGAGGAAAACGACGATCTGGGATTCTGAGCCGTTGGGCTCTTCGATCCCTCAGGAGGTGAATCGTGGCGAGTTCCAGTTCCGCGCGACGGCGCTTTTATGCCCGTCCCCGGGTTTGTTATTTCTGTGTTGAGAAAATCGAGCACATCGACTACAAGAATGTCGATTTGCTCAAGCGTTACCTGACCGACGACGCCAAGATCAAGAGCCGCAAGCAAACCGGGACCTGTGCCAAGCACCAACGGCAACTGGCGCGGGCCATCAAACGAGCCCGCCATCTGGCCTTGCTGCCTTTCGTGGCCGAGGTTCGCGTGCGCTGAGCCCGGCTCGCTTCGCGGCGTCGGACCGCATTCGCACCGTAACGCCAGGGGCGGCCCTTGCTGGTCGCCCCTGACCGCTCATCTTCAGGCGAGGCGTCTCTATGGCCGAACGCAAACGCGGCAAGGTTTTGGAAAAAGGCCGCAAATACCAATATTTCAATCGCCGTGTCCAGGCTCAGCAGCGTTTGTTGCACATCATCATCGGCAGCATCGTGGGCGTGGTCGTGCTGCTGCTGTTGGCCGGGCTGGTATGGCAGTATGTCATCCTGCCGGACCGGGCCGTGGCCAAGGTCAACGGTGAGCCCATCACCCTGCGCGAATTCCAGGCGCGGGTGCGGGTCGAGCGTATGACGCTCATCAATCAGGTCAATTATTATCTGACTTTCTTCCAGATTTTCGGCAATCAACCCGAGATGCTCCAGCAGTTTCTGGGGCCGCTGGAGAGTTTGCTGAACCAACTGGAGGACGCCGAGGCGCTGGGCCAGCAGGTGTTGGACGCGATGATCGACGAGCGCCTCATCGTCCAGGAGGCCCGGCGTCGGGGCATCGAAGTCACCGACGAAGAAGTCGAAAAAGCCATCCAGGAGGCGTTCGGCTATTATGCCAGCGGGACGCCCACGCCAGAACCCAGCCCCACGCCGTGGGCCACTTCCACCTTGTCGGCGACCCAGATCGCCTTGCTGGGCCCCTCGCCCACGCCGAGCCCTACGCTGGCCGCGACCCCGCAAGGCACGCCCACCGCCGCGGGCGAACCCACGGCCAGCCCTACGCCCAAGCCCACGGCCACGCCGTTCACCGCCGAGGCTTATCGCCAGCGTCTGGACGAATGGCTCGCGCAGGCCGGCATTTCGTACGACGAATTGCGCGAGATCGTGCGGGTTCAGTTGTATCGCCAGAAGTTGGCCGAGCAAATCACCGCGGATGTGCCCACCACCGAGGAACAGGTTTGGGCGCGGCACATTCTGGTCGAAGACGAGGCCACGGCGCAAAAAATTTGGGAAAAACTCCAGGCTGGCGAAGATTTCGCGGCCCTGGCCAAAGAGTACTCCCAGGACCCCGGGAGCGCGCCCCGGGGCGGCGATTTGGGCTGGTTCGGCCGCGGCACCATGGTCAAGCCTTTCGAGGACGCCGCGTTCAGTCTGGACATTGGCGAGATCAGCCCGCCCGTGCAGACGGATTTCGGTTGGCACATCATTCAGGTGCTGGGCCGCGAAGAGCGCCCTCTGCCTGAGGATCGTCTCCAGGCGGCCAAGGATCAGGCGTTCCGCGAGTGGTTGCGCCAGGTCCGGGCCGAGGCCGACATCGAGGTGTACGACTGGTGGCGCAAGTATGTGCCCACCGAGCCGGACCTCAACCCGCAACTCAAGGTGCAGTTGCAGCAGTTGTTCCGCTCGCTGCAGCAGCCGCCCGCGGCGCCTCCGGGCGAAAGCGGCGGCCAACAACCGTAAACGCACGCCATCGGCGGCGAAGCAACACCCCGCGCGTCAACTCGATGGGCGGGGTGTTTTGTCGTTGCGCCGCCGGCCGGCACAGGAGGCAACCATGATTGCACGCATCTGGCGCGGCCGCACCCGAGCCCAAGACGGCGATGCGTATGCCGCCTTCCTCCAGGCCCGCGCCATCCCCGACTATCGCCGCACCGCGGGTTTCTTGCGCTTGATTTTCTTGCGCCGTCGGGTGCGCGACGAAGAGCACTTCACGCTCATCACTTTGTGGGCCGATTGGGAGGCGGTCAAAAATTTTGCGGGGGAAGACTACGAGCGGGCCAAATACTACCCTGAGGACCACGATTTTCTGCTCGACTTCCCCGAAACCGTCGAACATTACGAGGTCTTCGCGGCCGAGCCCCCTTTGTAGCCGCAGTCTCACCGCGTGGGGGCGCTATTCCCCTTCGCTTTGCTCGGGCGGCAGCACCTGGATCCAGACCGCGGTGCGTTGGCGGACGCCCGACGCGGTTTGCACCTCAGCCCAAACCCGGTGGCGGCCCGGCGTCAGGGTCCAGCCGACCCGGTAGGGCGGCCTGGTGAGCACGGCCAGCACCTGCTCGTCCACGCCCAGGCGCACCTGCCGCGCGGGCCCGCTCACCGCGACTTCCACCTGGATGCGCTGCGCGGCCGCGGGCAGCCGCGGGTCCAGGCGATACACCGCGCCGTCCAGCGGGCGCAGCAGCGCGAGGCCGTCCGAGGCCGCGGGTTCGGTCGGGTTCGCGGCCGCGAGCTCGGCCCAGACCGGCCAGCCGTGCGCGCGGGCCCA
>JAADEN010000009.1 GCA_013153375.1 Chloroflexota bacterium
GGCCAGCACGCCGCCCACGACGGACGCGGCCAGCCCGGCCACCAGCCCGCCGCCCAAGGCGCGCAGCACGGCCCAGGCCGCCACGCCGCCCAGTCCGGCCGCGATCAGGGTGCGCCACCAGGTGCCGTCCAGACGCAAGACCCGGGGATAACGCCGGGCGGTCAGGTAGAGCAGCAGCAGAGCCTCGCTGGTGAAGGCCAGCGCGTTGGCCAGCGCGATGCCGGCCGCGCCCAGGGAGCGGCCCACCAGCACGGCCAGGGTCAGATAGACCGCGGTGTTGCCCGCCGCGGCCAACAGGGGCGTGCGGGCGTCCTGCCGCGCGTAGAAGCCCCGAGCCGCGAGTTCCAACAGCGCGTGCCCGGCCATGCCCGCCAGGTAAGCCCGGGTGGTGGCCACCACCAGTTGCGTGTCCTGGAAGTCCAGCCCCAGGACGCCCAGCAGGCCCGGCAGGGCCACGCCCAGCACCACGGCCACGGGCACGGTCATGGCCAGCACCGCGCGCACGCCCCGGTTCAGGGTGCGGGTGTAGCCCTCCCAGTCGGCCCGCGCGCTGAACTCGGACAGGGTGGGCAGCAGGGCCAGGCCCATGGTGGTGCCCAACAGGGTCTCGGGCACCTGCATGATGAACCAGCCATAGGCCAGCGCGGTCACCGCGCCCGGCCCCAGCCGCGAGGCCAGGTTGTCCCGGGCCAGGAAGATGAGTTGGATGAAGAACATGGTGGCCACCCGGGGCCCCATGAGGCGCAGCACCTGCTGCACCCGGGGCGCGCGCCAGGTCAGTTCGGGCCACCAGCGGAAGCCGTAGCGCAGCAGGCCGGGCACCTGCACGCCCAGATGCAGCAGCGCGCCCAGAATGACGCCGTACACCAGGCCGTACACCCCCAGGCCCAGACCGGGCAGCGCGAGGGGGCCCACGCGGAGCCCGTCCCCCGGAGCCAACACCGCGATGCCGAAAATTTGCCCCAGGTTGTACATCACGGGCGCGAGCGCGGGCAGCCAGAAGTGCTGGTTGGCGTACAGACCCGCGGACACCAGGCCGCTGAGGGAGAAAATCAGGGTGCCGATGAGGTTGAGGCGCAGCAGGTTCACGGTGAGAGCCTGCAATTCGGGCTCGAAGCCGGGCGCGATGCCCAGTTCCCAGCGGACCAGAGGCCCGGCGAAGACGGCCAGCAGCACCGAAAGGCCCGCGGTCAGCGCGAAGGCCAGGTTGGCGATCTGGCTGAACAAGCGCCACATCGCGGGCCGCCCCTCGTGGGTCAGCACCTCGGAGAGCACGGGGATGAAGGCCATGGCCAGCGCGCCGCCCGAGATGAGCGCGTACAGCAGGTCGGGCAGGTTGTTGGCCGCGTTGAAGGCGTCCAACTCGGGCGCGAGGCCGAACTCCCGGGCGATGAGCACCTGGCGCACGAAGGCCAGGACTTTGTCCACCGCGAAGAAGACGGCCAGAATGGCCGTGGCCTTGCCGACGGTCGAAAGCCGGGGACGCCTCATTGGTAGAACACCCGGGAGCCCTGGATGCGATTGTTGAGGTAGGTCAGGGAGAGGATGACCGCGAAGAGCACGAAGGCCAGCGCGGACGCGTAGCCGTAGCGGGTCTTGGTGAAGAATTCGTCGAAGATGACCACGCTGAAGGTGTTGACCGTGCCCTGCGCGCCGGGCTCCCGCATCACATAGATGTGGTTGAAGGCCTTGAAGGTGCCGATGACCGCGATGAGCGAGAGGAAGTAGGTGGTGGGCGACAGCAGGGGCAAAATCACATGGCGGAAGATCTGCCAACTGTTCGCGCCGTCAATGGCCGCGGCCTCTTTGAGTTCCTGGGGGATGTTGCCCAGACCGGCCAGGTAGATGACCGTGTCGTAGCCCACATAGGTCCAGATGGAGTAGAGCATGATGACCACCAGGGCCAGGCTGGGCCCCGCGGCCCAAGAGGGGATGTGCCAACCCACGGCCTCGGCCAGCAACTGGAAGATCCCCCGCGGCTCCATGAGCCAGCGCTGGGGCGGGATGCCCAGGCGGGTGAGCACCGCGTTGACCGGCCCCGCGGCCCGCGGGGAGAACATGAGCCGGAACACGGCCGCGCTGGCCACCGCGGGGGTCACATAGGGCATGAAGTAGATGACGCGGAAGAGTTCCTTGCCCTTGACATTCTGGAACAGGAGCACCGCGAAGAACAGGCCCAAAGCCAGTTGGAAGGGCACGGTTCCGGCCGAGTAGTACACGGTAATGACCAACCCGCGCCACACATCCCGGTCGCCGGCGCGGATGGCCACGGGCACTTCGGCCAGCAACAGCCAACCGCCGATCATGAGCAGCACCGCGGCCAGGGACTTGACCACGAAGCCCCGGTTGCCGGCCGCGGCCACGGCCATCTGCCACACCTTCCACGACGCGAACAGCGCGGCCACGCCCGCGGCCATGGCCGCGACCTGCAGCACCAGATCCCGGCCCTCCTTCTCCGCGATGAGGGCTGCGAAGCGCTGGAGTTCGCTCCAGGTGTAGAACGCCACGACCAGGCTCAAGCCCGCGAACAGCACGCCCACGGCCAGCGAGGCCGTGCTCTCGGCCAGAGCGCGGCGCTCACGGCGGGCCCAGGCCAACAGTGCGACGGTGGCCAATAGCGCGAGCGCGGCCACGGACAGCAGTTGTTGCCACGCGGTCCACACCGCGGGCTCGTGCAGCGCCTCGATCAGCAAACGCCGAAACAGCCCCGGCGTGCGCTTCATGCGCATGGCCTTGTTGGCGATGTCGAGCACGGGGCCCAGGGCCACCACCACATAGCGGATGAGCAGCCCCGCGGCCGCGGCCCACAGCACGGCCACGCCGCCGGAAGCCAGCCGCATGGGGAGGGGTTCCTTCTTCAGCGCGCGCCAGCCCGCGCGCCAGGCCCGCACGGCCACCCACGCGAAGCCCAGCGCCACGGCCCAGAAGAGCAGAAAGGCCAGCGCGTCGATGGCGTCCACATAGTTCCGCATCCCGATGAAGGGGCCCCGGCGGATGCGCCACTTGTGCAGGCTGACATACACCGCGAACAGCACCGGCCACAGGCCGAACATGGCGATGAGGGTCAGGGACGGCGCGAGCATGGCATAGGCCAGCAGCGCCTCGCGCACCGCGCGAGCCTGCCGGGCGCTGAGGCGGAAACGCAAGAGGGATTGGATCGAACGCATGAGGCCGCTCCCGGACGGGTCGTGGTATCATCGAATCCCAGGGCGCAAGCCATTATAGCACGAAGGCGCGTGGATTTGAATTTTGGGCCCTCTGCTACCTTCTATCCGAGGCATATCATGGCGTTACGGCATTACATTTGTTCCCAGTGCGGCCGGGTCTTCCCTGCGGACGAAGCGCAGACCTTTTGCCCCACCTGCCGGGCCCCGCTGCTGGCCGAATACGACCTGCCGCGGCTGGCGCACGACCTGGATCCGGCCACCGTCGCGGCCCGGCCCCGGGGCCTGTGGCGCTGGGCCGAGATGCTGCCCGTGGCCCAGCCCGCGGCGCGGGTGAACCTGGGCGCGGGCGACACGCCCCTGCTGCCCCTGCCCCGGGTGGGACGCCACCTGGGGCTGACGCGGCTGTTCCTCAAGGACGAGAGCCGCAATCCCACGGGCACCTTCAAGGCCCGCGGCATGGCCGTGGCCGTGAGCCTGGCCGTACAGCACGGCCT
>JAADEN010000149.1 GCA_013153375.1 Chloroflexota bacterium
TTCCGCTTCACCGGCCGCACCGCGTGACCGCGCGCCGCACCACGCCCCATCCAGGAGCGAACCATGAACGACGACCTGCGAGACCTGATCTTGGGCGACGAAGAGGACGAACTCGACGACCTGCCCGAACCGCTGGGCGATCCCCTGCTGGACGACGAGGAGGACACGCGCCGCCCGGACGCCCGCGCTCGCCTCTCGCCCGCGGCGTTCTTCGTGTTCAGCATGTTCCTGTTCTTCGGCGTGTGCCTGCTCAGCCTGATGGTGCTGCTCATCACCGGGCGCATCCTGCCGGGATGACCCGCCGCGGCCGCGCCGCGCTCAGGGCCGCATCCCCACCCGGGGAGGATGCCGCGGCCCGGGCAGATACACGGGCTGGGGCGGGCCCGGCCACACCAGCCCGCCACGCAGGTCCACCCGGCAGGTGACTTCGTCCGCGCTTGCCTCGCCCCCGTCATTGGCTATACGCATCGCGACCAACTCGGGATGGCCGCCCCGGGGCCAGCCCCACACCCATACCGAGCCGTCGTCCCGCCGCGCCAGGTCCGTGGGCTCCAAATTGCAGCGCCGCGCGGCCTGAACCCACCCGGCCACCCGCGCGGCCTCGGGATGGGCGCGCCACGGCGCCGTATCCCCGCGCGCGGCCGCGTCCAGCAACGCGTGCACCGCGGCCAGGTTCTGGGAGGTCCGCGCGTACTCGCCCGCGGCCAGGGCCACCTGGGCCTCCTGCAACAGCAATTCCGCGGTCACATGGGCCAGCGAGAAGGGCCCCCGCACCGCGTCGGCCACCGCGCCCACCTGCTGCATGCGCTCCAGGTCGGGCAGCCACGCGGTGCCGTAGTACGCGCCGGGGTCCATCTGCCGCTGATAGCGCCGCAGCGCCTCGTACAGATCCACCGTCAGGCGCACATCCTCGGTCCACGCGGCCGCGTCGGGCTGGGCCCGCAGATACGCCTCGAAGTCCGCGGCCAGGGTGGTCAGGTCCACGCCCAGGTAGTGCCGCAAGCCCGCGTCGAGGATCTCGGCCGGGCCGTCGCCCCAAGCGGGGTCCAGGCCCCAATACAGGTCCACGAACGCGTCCCAGCCCCAGCGCCCCACCAGATATTCCACCAGCGCGCCGGCCTCGAGGTAGGCGATCTCGTGCTGATGATCGTAAAAATATCCGTCGGCCAGCGTCTCCAGCGGGATGTAACGGCCCAGGAGCAGCAGCGCCGCGGCCCGCGGCGCCAGAGGCTCGGGCTTGTAGTGCCCGCCCGCGAGGTACACGGCCAGGCCCTCCACCAGCATCAGGGCCCGATAGTCCGAGGCCCGCTGCCGATCCAGCCAGTGCACCACCTCGTGCCGCGCCACCACCGGAAAGTAAGTGCCCGTGGCGTCGCGGTCGGTGTAAGTGATCCACAAGTGCTGGCTGGCAAAGCCGCCCTGCCCCAGCAAGCGGGGCATGAGCACCACGGGCACGGGGTCCTGGGTTTGGGGGAAGCCCTCCAGGCGGGCCAGGTCGCGGCGGATGGCCGTCAAAGCGTAGCGGACCAGGGCCAGATCGCGCGCCGCGGGGGTGCGGGTCAGGTGGATCACTTCGGCCTCGGGCCAGGCCGCGCGCGTCCAGGCCACGCCCTCCTCCCACCACGGGCGCAGGTCCGCGGGGTGCAGCACGACCTGGGTCCGCCACAGCACTTGGCCCTGATAGACCACTTCCACGGGATACGCGCCCGGCTCCCAGCCGCGCGTATCCCACATCCAGGCGAACACGGCCGCGCGGCGGCCGTCAATGCCGTGCGGCCGCAGAGGCGCTTCCCACTCGAGCCCGCGCGCCCCCCGCGCTCCCGCCTCCCCTTCAATGGCTATACGCAGTCGCAGGCGGACCTGGCCGTCCGCGGCGGCGGGATGCCAGTCCTCGGGCGGCACGACCTCGAAACTGACCACATCGCCCACGAACAAACCGCCGTCGGGATGGGTGATCAACCGCCAGCCCGCGTCCGCGGCGCGGGCCCGCCCGGCCACGGCCAGCAGCGAGGCCAACCCGACCAACGCCCAGAGCAACCAGCGCCTCAACATGGCATCACGGCCCCGCCCGGAGGTCATTCCCACCGCACCGGCACCGGCCTGGCGGCCTGGGGCGTGAGGTAATACCCGCGGCCAACCCACACCGCGCCCACCGGGGCCCAGATGTAGTACACCGCGTCGGGATAGGTCGCCTCGGCCAGATCCACGGCCGAGGGCGTCGGCCCGCCGTGGGGATGCGAATGGTAGATGAGGCCCAGGGTCCAGCCGTGGGCCTCCATGTCTTGCAGCGCGCGCAGGTACGCGTGGGGCTCCAGGCGATAACGCACAGGGCTGGCGGCCATGTTGGGGATGGGATAGACCCGCTGGCTCACGCCCCGCTGCACGGCCACCAGGCCGCAGGCCTCCAGGGGCGCGGCCGCGGCCACATCCTCGCGCATGGCCGCCACATGCTCCCGCCGCAGGATGAGCCCGTGGGTGGGCTGCGGAAAGGGACTCAGCGCCGCATCCATTCGAGCACCACCGCCAACAGCCACAGCCCCGCCGCGGTGGCCAGGGGTTCGGTCCAGGCCTCGTTCCAGGGCCGGCCCGCGGCGGGTTCGGCCAGCAAAGGCACCAGCGCGTACAGCGCGCCCAGCAGCACCAGGCTGTAGGCCAAAGGCCCCAGCGGCGCGTAGAACCAGGCCACGCTCAGGTGCCCCATGACCACCAGCACCACCCCATCGGCCCACCACGAGGGCGCTCGACTGCGCAACGCCCACAGGCGGCGGGCCACCACCCACGCGCCCACGGCCAGCAGAGGCGCGGCGAAGAGCAACCGCCAGCCCGCGGCCCGCACGGCCAGGGCCAGCAGCAGGTACAGGCCGTAGGCCACGGCTTGCAGCCCCAAACCGGCCCACAGCGCGCGCGGGTCTTGCGGATCCAGGACCACGAACTCGGCCAGCAGCACGACCACCAGCGCGGCCAGGCCCGCGCCGAACACGAACCACCACATGGGGCCCACGGGCAGGGCCAGCAGCGCGGCTTCCAGGGCCCACAGCGCGAAGGTGGGCAACAGCGCGTGCCACACCAGCCGCCGCGGGCGATAGGCCGGATGGTCGCGCAGCAGCCAGTCCATGCCCGTCCAGGTGAGCGCGGCCAAGAGCACGGCCAGGCCCAGGGCCGCGTCCAGGGCCAGGGTGACCTGCACCTCGCCCACGGTGAAGGCCCGCCGCGGGCCGGGCAATTGCACCAGCCGGGCCAGCACCAACACCAGGGCCAGCAAGCCGGTGAACAGGCTCAGTTTGGCCGGGTCGGGTCGGGATGGGCTTTGCAGCGCCTGCCAGAAACTTTGCATACGCGCCTCGGGGTCGAGTATACCGCGCGCGGGGCCGCGGGGAACGCGCGACCGGAACGGGCCCAGACAACAGCCTCACGACGGAATCAAACGCGCCGCAAGCCTGAACCCCAGGGCCTCAAGCGCCGCCCCCGCCCGCTTCGTCGCGCAGGTGCCGTTCCACCTCTTCCAGGGCCTCGGGCGTGCCCAGCAAGGTCAGCACATCGCCCCGCTGCAAGCGGGTGCTGCCCCGGGGGATGAGGTGCTCGCCCTCCCGCTGGATGGTGAGGACCAGCACCTCGGGCGGCCAGTCCAACTCGCGCAGCCGC
>JAADEN010000218.1 GCA_013153375.1 Chloroflexota bacterium
ACCCGCGCGCTCATGGCGCGGCCTCCTCGTCGGACGCGTGGGGCCGCGGCGCGGCCAAGCGGGGCTGCCGGGCCAAAAACGCCTGTACATGGGGCGGCAGCGGGCCGCGCGCGTGGGCCGCGGGCTGGGGCGCGCCGAAGGCCAGAGCCGTGGGCAGCACGCCGGCCCACAGGGGCAGGTCCTGATCCTGCTCGGCGTCGCCCGGCGGCCCCTGGCGCATCTTGGCCGCGGCCTCCAGGATGGTGATGGCCACCACGCCCGTGGCGTTCAACTCCTTCGGCGTGGGCGGGCGCACATAGGCCCATTGGCCGGGCAGGATGTGCTCGGTCAGCACCCGCAGCGCGTCCAACTTCTCCTCGGGGGAGGTCAGCGCGCGGCCGCGGCCGAAGAGCACCACCGAGCGGTAGTTCACCGACTGATTGAACGCGCTCTTGGCCAGCACCAGGCCGTCCACCAGGGCCACGCTCACGCTCACCTCGTGCCCCGCGGCCAGGTGCTGCTGCAGCCGTCCGCCGCGCGCGCCGTGGACGATGAGTTCGTCGCCCCGCCGCGCGTACAGCACGGGGATGACCACCGGGCCTCCCGAATCGTCCACGAAGCCCACATGGGCCACCAACCCCGCGTCCAGGATGGCGTAGATGGTGGCTTTGTCGTAGCGCGCCCGCCGGGGCAGATGACGCACCCGGCTGCGCGGGGTGGGGGTGAATTCCGACATGCGTGTGCCTCCAGAGCGCCGCCAGAGCGCCGCGTGCTGAAGCACGCGGCGAAATCGCGATCACAACGGACCGCGGCCAACCACGCGGCTCGCAGGTCCGCCCATCTTGAGCGAGCGGGTTTAGCCGCTCGCGGGCAAGTCGCGAGGCCACGCCATTTCGCGCCGCGGCCAAAATCAAGTACAATCTAACCACAACTCGTGGCTCCCGACAAGACCGGAGGCAAACATGGATCCTTTGGAACACGCGGCCCAGGAACTCTTCCCCTACACCCAGGCCCTGCGCCGCGACTTTCACCAGCACCCCGAACTGGGCTTCCAGGAATACCGCACCGCGGGCATCGTGGCCCGGGAACTGCGCGCCCTGGGCCTGGAGGTGCACACGGGCATCGCGGAGACGGGCGTGGTGGCCCTCATCGAAGGCGCGTCCGACGGCCCCACCGTGCTGGCCCGTTTCGACATGGACGCGCTGCCCATCCACGAAGAGACGGGCGCGGCCTACGCGTCGCAGACGCCCGGCGTGATGCACGCCTGCGGCCACGACGGGCACACGGCCATCGGCCTGACCGTGGCCCGGCTGCTGGCCGAGCGGGCTCCCCACATGCGGGGGCGGGTCAAACTGGTCTTCCAGCCCGCGGAGGAGGGCCTGGGCGGCGCGCAGCGCATGGTGCAGGAGGGCGTGTTGGACGACCCCCGCCCCGACTACGCGCTGGCCCTGCACCTGTGGAACGGCTGGCCTGTGGGCCGGGTGGGCGTGACCGAAGGCCCGGCCATGGCCGCAGCGGAGATGTTCCACATCACCCTGACGGGCAAGGGCGGCCACGCGGCCATCCCCCACGCGGCGGTGGACCCGGTGGTGGCCGCGGGCCATCTCATCACCGCGCTGCACACGGTGGTGAGCCGGGATGTGCCCCCGGACCAGCCCGCGGTGCTCACCGTGGCCGCGGTGCAGGCCGGCCAGGCCCCCAATGTCATCCCCGAGCGCGCGGTGCTGCAGGGCACCATCCGGGCCTTCGACGCGGATGTGTTCGCCACGCTGCAACAGCGCCTGGAGGACATCACCTACGGCATCGCCCGCGCGTTCCGCCTGCAGGCCGAGGTCGAGCATCGCGACTACTCGCCCGCGGTGGTCAACGACCCCGACCTGGCCCGCCGGGTGCAGGGCGTGGTGCGCCGCCTGTGGCCCGAGGCCGAAGTGGTCACCGACTATCGCACCATGGGCTCGGAAGACATGTCGTGGATGATGCAGGACATCCCGGGCTGCTACTTCTTCGTGGGCTCCGCGGATCCCACCCGGGGCCTGGACGCGCCCCATCACCATCCGCGCTTCGACTTCGACGAGGCCGCGCTGCCCAAGGCGGCCGCGCTCATGGCCGGGGCCATCCTCGACCTGCTGACGGAGGACGGCGCGTAGATGCGGGCTTCGTGGGGTTGGTGGATCGGTAGCGCGCTCGCGGCGGGCCTGCTGCTGGGCCTGGCCGCGCTGCTGGTTTTGCCGCGCCTGGCGGCCCGGCCGCCCGCGCTGGCCACGCCCACGGTGTGGGTGGCCGTGGTGCCCCGTCCCAGCGCGACGCCCACGCCCACGGCTACGCCCGAGCCCTCGCCCACGCCGACGCCCACGGCCACGCCTGCCCCGGACGCGGGTTTCGCGGTGGGCCGTTTCGTGCAGGTGGCCGACACGGGCGGGGTGGGATTGCGCTTTCGGGCCGAGCCCGGCCTCAGCGGGAAAGTCCTCTTCCTGGGCCTCGACAGCGAGGTCTTCCGCATCGAGGACGGCCCCGCGGAGGCCGACGGCTATGTGTGGTGGTATCTGGTGGCGCCCTACGACCCGACCCGCGCGGGCTGGGCCGCGCAGGACTTCCTGCAACCCATCGAAACGCCCTGAGGCCCGCCGGGTAGAGGCGCAGCCGTGCTGCGCCGAGTCCTCCCAGGAGAGACGACCATGCGCATCTTGTTGCAACGCGTCCGTCAAGCCGCGGTGGAAGTGGACGGCGAGACCATCGCCCGCATCGGCCCGGGGGTGTTGCTGCTGGTGGGCGTGACCCACACCGACACCGAGGCCGAGGCCCGCTACCTGGCCCAAAAGGTGGCCCATCTGCGCATCTTCGAGGACGAGGCCGGCAAGATGAACCGCTCGCTGCTGGATGTGGGCGGCGCGGCCCTGGTGGTGTCGCAGTTCACCCTCTACGCGGACACCCGCAAGGGGCGGCGGCCGTCCTTCGTGCACGCGGCCGGGCCCGAGCACGCCGCGCCCCTGGTGGAGCGCTTCGCCGCGCTGCTGGCCGCGCACGGCGTGCCCGTGCAGCAGGGCCGCTTTGGCGCGTACATGCAGGTGCATTTGACCAACGACGGCCCCGTCACCCTGTGGTTGGAACGGGAGGCGCAGCCATGACTTCCCTTTATGTCCAGCGGCGGGCCCGCCTGGCCCAGGCCCTGCGCGAGGCAGGGCTGGACGCCGCGGTGTTCAACCCCAGCCCCAGTCTGCGCTACTTTTTCGGCCACGCCTTCTTTCTGGGGGAACGGCCCATTTTGGGCCTGGTGAGCGCCGCGGGCCGCACCGCGTTCGTCGCCCCCCAGTTCGAGGCTCCCGAGGTCGCGGCTCTGGGTGTGGACCACGCCGCGTTGTACGGCGAAGACCCGCGTGCCTGGCCGCGGCAGGTCGCGGCCGCGTGGGAGGCGCTGGGCCTGCCCTCCGACGCGCGGGTCGGCATCGAACCCGTCCACCTGCGCGCGCTGGAGTTGCGCCTGCTGGAGCAGGCCGCGCCCCAGGCCGCGTTCCCCGACGCGACCGGGGTGGTGATGGCCCTGCGCAGCCGCAAGGACGACGCGGAACTCGCCGCGTTGCGCCGCGCGGCCCGCATCGCAGAAAGCGCGTGGCAGGCCGCGCTGCCCACGCTGCGTCCGGGCGTGACCGAGC
>JAADEN010000208.1 GCA_013153375.1 Chloroflexota bacterium
GCAGTCGCCAGTCGTCAGCCGTCAGCCGTTAGTCGGTAGTTTTCCGGCCAGATTCGTCCGTGTTCATCCGTTCCCATCCGTGTCCATCCGTGGTTTTAGCACAGTCGTCAGTCGGTAGTCGTCAGTCATCAGCGGTCAGCCGTTAGCCGTCAGCCGTCAGCCGGTAGTTTTCCGGCCAAGTTCTTCCGCGTTCATCCGCGCCTATCCGTGTCCATCCGTGGTCTCCCGACCCCTGATCGCTGACCCCTGACCACTGACCGCTGACTTCTGACCTCTGACCCCTGACCCCTGACCTCTGACTTCTATTCTCCACCTTCCCTCAACGCCGCGATGACCTCCGCGGCCATGTCGTAGCGTCGGAAGGGCGGCATGAGGTACAGCCCCGCGGCCCAGGGGCGGATGCGGCGGGCCAGTTCCACCGCGATGCGCACGCCTTCGTCCCGGGCGTGGGCGCCGGCCCGGGCGATGCGTTCCAACAGCACCTGGGGCAGGCGGATGCCCGGCACCTCGTGGTGCAGGAAGCGCGCGTGCCGCAGGCTGTAGAGGGGCAGCAGCCCCACCAGCACGGGCACCTCCAGCGGGCCGTAGCGGGCCTCGTAGCCCTGCAGGAAGGCCCGGGCCGCGTCAGGGTCGTACACGGGCTGGGTCAGGAAGAAATCCGCGCCGGCCCGAATCTTGCGCCGCATGACCCGCCACTCCCGCTCGGGGTCCGCGGGGGTCAGGTTCAGCGCCGCGCCCACGAAAAAGCGGGTGGCCTCGCCCAAAGGATTGCCCGCGTAGTCGGTGCCGCGGTTGAAATTGCGCTTGACCAGTTTGATGAGGCCCGAAGGCACCACATCGTAGTGGTCCATGGCCTCGGGGTAGTCGCCGATGGCCGTGGGATCACCCAGCACCACGAACAGGTTGCGGATGCCCAGCGCGTGCGCGGCCAGCAAGTCGCCCTGCACCCGCAGCAGGTTGCGGCCCCGGGTGGGGAAGTGCAGCGTGGTCTCGATGCCCACCTCGTCGGCGATGCGCTGGCACACGGCCCAGGGGCTCATGCGCATGCGGGCCAGGGGGCTGTCGGTCACATCCACCACATCCGCGCCGGCCTCGGCCACCAGCCGCGCGCCGGCCAGCACTTTGTGCAGATTGAGCCCTCGGGGCGGCGAAACCTCCACCGCGAACACGAAGTGGCCCTGGGCCAGGCGCTGGGCCAGCCGCGAGGGCGGTGCGTCGTCGTCCGGGGGGAAGGGCTCCGCCGCGGCCAGGCGGGCCTGACGGGCCACGGCTTCTCGGGGCGAAGGCGCGGGGCCCAGCACCTGCACCCGCACATCCTCGGGCTGCAGGTCCGCGGGCAAGTGCTCCAGGGTGACCCGCATGGCGCGGATGTGGGCCTCGGTGGTGCCGCAGCAGCCGCCCACGAAGCGCGCGCCGGCCCGGGCGTACGCGGCCGCGTACTCCGCGAAGTAGTCGGGCCCCGCGGGGTACAGCACCCGGCCGGTGGACACCTGCTCGGGCCAGCCCGCGTTGGGCTTGACCCACAGCACCGCGTCGGGAGCCGCGCGGCGCATCTCCCGCAGCACCCGCAGCAACTGCGCGGGCCCGCCGGAACAGTTCGCGCCGATGACATCCGCGCCCCATTCGTGCAGCGCGCGGGCCACCTGTGCGGGCGTATCGCCCAACAGGGTCCGGTCGTCGCGAGTGAAGGTCACGCTGACCACCACGGGCAGGTCGGGCGCGACCTCCCGGGCCGCGAGCAGGGCCTCCCGGGCCTCGTGCAGGTCGGTCATGGTCTCGACCACGAACAGGTCCACGCCCGCGTCGGCCAGGGCCTGCATCTGTTCCCGGAACGCGGCCCGGGCCTCGTGGGGCTGCACCAGGCCGAAGGGGGCCAGGGGCACGCCCAGCGGCCCCACATCGCCGGCGATCAGCACTTCGTCCCGGCCGCTCTCCTGCACGGCCCGCCGGGCCAGGTCCACCCCGGCCCGGTTGATGGCCACGACCTGCTCCTCCAGGCCGTGCTCGGCCAGGCGGTAGCGGTTGGCGCCGAAAGTGTTGGTGAGCAGAATTTGCGCGCCCGCGTCCAGATAGCGCCGATGGATGTCCAGGATGAGGTCAGGGCGTTCCAGGTTGAGGGCGTCGAAGCAGGCCTCGAAGGGCACGCCCTGGGCGTGCAACATGGTGCCCATCGCGCCGTCCAGCAGCACGGGACGCTTCTGTTGCAACAGGGCTTGCCAGCGCGAGCGAGGGTCGGCCGCGGTCATGCGCGCCCTCCTGCGACGCCGCCCGGCCGCGGGCCCCGGCCAGGAGCCGGGCCGCACCCGCGCCCAGGCGAAGGCACCTCGGCCCCAAACATCTTTCCCTCACCCCGAAAAGGCTTTGGTCTGGCTCAAACGGCGCTGCAGCCGCTCCAGGTCCGCATCCACCATCATCTGGATGAGTTCTTCGAAGGACACCCGGGGCTGCCAGCCCAACTTGGCCCGGGCCTTGGAGGGGTCGGCCAGCAGGATGTTGACCTCCGCGGGCCGGAAGAACTTGGGGTCCACCACCACATAGTCCCGATAATCCAGGCCCACATGCGCAAAGGCCACCTCGCACAACTCCCGCACCGAGTGGGCCTCGCCCGTGCCGATGACGAAGTCCTCGGGTTCGTCTTGCTGGAGCATGAGCCACATGGCCCGCACATAGTCGCCCGTGTAGCCCCAGTCGCGCTTGGCGTCCAGGTTGCCCAGGCGCAGCTCCTTGGCCAGACCCAGTTTGATGCGGGCCACGCCGTGGGTCACCTTGCGGGTGACGAAGTGCAGGCCCCGGCGGGGGCTCTCGTGGTTGAACAGGATGCCCGACACCGCGTACAGGCCGAAGGATTCGCGATAGTTGACCGTGATCCAGTGGCCATAGACCTTGCTCACGCCATAGGGGCTGCGGGGGTAGAAGGGCGTGTTCTCGTTCTGCGGCACCTCGCGGGCCTGACCGAACATCTCGCTGGTGGACGCCTGGTAGAAGCGGGCCTGGGGGTGCACCCGCCGCATGGCCTCCAACAGCCGGGTCACGCCCACCGCGTTGACCTCGGTGGTCAGCAAGGGCTGCTCCCACGAGGTGGGGACGAAACTTTGCGCGGCCAGGTTGTAGATCTCGTCGGGCTTGTAAGTGTCCAGCACCGTCATGAGGGAGGGCAGGTCGGTCAAGTCGCCCTGGACGAGTTCGATGCGGTCCAAGAGGTGTTCGATGCGGGAGTAATTGGGATTGCTGGACCGCCGCACCAGGCCCACCACCCGGTAGCCCTTTTCCAACAAGAACTCGGCCAGATACGATCCGTCCTGTCCGGTGATACCGGTGACCAAAGCCAAGGGCATGAGACGCTCCTTGTGTAAGGGGAGGTGGCGCGAAAACGCGGCCTCCACGCCTGGGGCGCGGCGGCCAAGCGTCCGGCGGGGGCATTATAATCGCTTTTGCCGCGCGGGGGAAGCGGCCAGGGGGTAGGGCAGGGGACAGGGGTCAGAGGTCAGCAGTCAGGGGGCAGGGGGCAGCGGTCAGTGGTCAGGGGTCAGAGGTTGGTAGTTGGCGCGCCCTGACGACTGTACTGAAACCACGGATGGACACGGATGGGAACGGATGAACACGGACGAATCTGGCCGAAAAACTACCG
>JAADEN010000074.1 GCA_013153375.1 Chloroflexota bacterium
GAGAAGCAAGAAGTTGGAGGTTAGAGATTGGTGGTTAGCGCCAACTTCCAACCATCAACTTCCACCTTCTATCCCCATCCGTGTTCATCCGTGGTTTGGAAACAGCCGTCAGCCGGTGGGACAGTCGTCAGTCGGTAGTCGCCTGTCGGTAGTCGTCCGTTTTTCATCCGCGCGCATCCGCGCGCATCCGCGGCTTCAACCTTCTATCCGTGTCCATCCGTGTGTATCCGTGGCTTCAACCTCCTATCCGTCCCCATCCGTGCCCATCCGTGGTTTCGGCGGACGCACCGCGCACTGCTCCCCACTTCCTACTCCCGACTTCCCCTCACGACCGCTTGCTCTGGTCCACGGCCTTCAAAATCTTGATGTTCAGCACGATGAAGCGCCACAGTTGGTACAACTTGCAGTTCATCCAGAACTTGTCCCGCTCGGTGATGACCAGGGTGGGTTGGTCTTTGGCTTGGGTTTGGGTGCTCATGCTTCGCCTTCCTATTCGGGGATGATGCGCCAGCCGGGCAGGGCTTTGAACTTGTACATGAACGTGTGGTGGATGAGGAACTTCATCCACGCGCCGCTCAGGCCCATTTCCATGTGGGTGACGAACAGGTCGCGGCCGCCCTCGTTGGGGTAGCGGCGGAAGTCGGGCACCACGGGGTGCACCACGATGACCACCGCGGAGCCGTCCCACAGGGAGTCGCCCATAGAGGCCACGCACGCGGCGAACATCTCGGTCATGCGCTCGCTGTGAGTCATGCGGCCCCGCTTGACCAGGTCCACCACATTCAGGGCCACGACGCGGCCGATGATGCCCGAGATCATGCCCGTGCGCGGGGGCGCGGGCGCGATCTTGGTGCCGTTGGGCGTGGTGTGGGGCACGGAGATGGGCCCCGGCGGCGCGAACGCGATGCCCGCGGCGAAGATGTTGGGGTAGTGGGGATTCTGATACACCGCGGGCCAGGCGTCGGGGTTGCGCTCCAGGCGCTCGTAGGGCAGGCCGTAGATGCCGTCCACGATGACGAAACCGCCGGCGTTGAAGATCTTGTCGTGCAGGTCCTCGCCGTTGGGCCCCTTGACCGCGATGTGGATGCCGTGGCCCTTGAACTGGGGCACCAGCATGGCGAAGTCGAAGGTGGTTTCGCCGTAATTGCCGTCCATGTCCTCCCAGTAGATGCGGCCCGGCTCGATCTTGTGCGCCGCGCGGCCGATCTCCCACTCGATGCCGAAGTCGCGGAACACGGCCTCGAGGAACTCCGCGCTGGTGACCAACTGGCCCTTGTGGCGGGCCACCACGCCCCGGATGCCGAAGTCGCCCAGCGCGGGCTCGTTGGAGAAGAACAGCAGATCGGCCCGGTCGCGCAGGCCGCGGCGCACCAGGTCCTTGTGGATGTTGGTGATGTACTCGAAAGCCGCGCCCTGGCAGGTGGCCGTGCCGTGGCCCGTGCCGACCACGATTTTGGCCCGCTCGCCCTTCTCCAGGCGTTGAACCAACTCCAGGTACGCGTCCCGGGTCTGGATGGCGTGATCCAGGGTGCAGATGGAGTAGGTATTGCCTGCCTGCGGGCCCAGGCCGGGCGTTGCGGCGAAGTTGAGATAGGGCCCGGTGGCGATGATGAGGTAGTCGTAGGCCTCTCGGATCGTGCCGCTGCCGTCGGCCTTTTCCACCACGATGAACTGCTCTTCGGGCTCGGGGTGAATCTCGGTCAGCGCGCCGTGCACGAAGCGCACATGCATCCGGTCGTACACGGGCTGCAGCGGAATGATGGTCTTTTGCGGGTCCATGCGCCCGACGCCGACCCACACCCACGAGGGCACGAAGCCGAAGTAGTCGTACTTGTTGACCATGACCACATCGTGCTTCTTGCCCAGGTGATGTCCCAAGTAGAGGGCCGCGGTATGCCCCGCGAACCCGGCCCCCACCACCACGATACGCGCCATGAGTGACATCCCTCCTTGTTTTCGGATAGCGGAAAATCTGACAAAAGAGAGCAGGCGCGCCCATTATACGCCCCTCGGGGCCGTTCGGCAAGCATCCGACCCCTTTTCGGCCCTCCTTTTTCGCGTTTTGGCGCCCGGTCGGGCCTCTGGTACAATGAAAGCCCAACGCACGGAGGTGGTCATGCACCCGCCCATCGTCATCCTCACCGACTTCGGCACCCTGGACCCCTATGTGGGCATCATGAAGGGCGTGCTCTTGCAGCGCGGCTTCCGCGGGCCGGTGGTGGATTTGTCCCACCACATCCCGCCGGGGGACATCGCCCGAGCCGCGTTCGTGCTGTGGCAGAGCGGGGACTATTTCCCCGCGGGCACGGTGTTTCTGGTGGTGGTGGACCCGGGCGTGGGCACCGCCCGGCGGGGGATGCTGCTGGAGGCCCGCGGCCGGCGCTTCGTCGGCCCCGACAACGGCGTGTTCTCGTACCTGCTCTCGCCCCAGACCGCGGCCTGGGAACTGGCCAACCCGGCCTACCGCCTGCCCGAGACCAGCACCACCTTCCACGGGCGGGACATCTTCGCGCCCGCGGCCGCGCACGCGGCCCTGGGCGCGGCCGGGCACACCTTCGGCCCGCCCATCCTGGACCCGGTGACCCTGCCCGTGCCCCGGCTGGCCTTCCGCGCGGCCGATCGGGTGGAGGGCCAGATTTTGCACGCCGACCACTTCGGCAACCTGCTCACCAGCCTGGGCCGGCTGCGCCCCCTGGGGGCGAACCGCTGGCGTCTGGAGCCCTGGCTGGGCCAGGACGCGCCCCGGACCATGACGGTGCACGGCGTGGAATTGCCCGACGGCCAGGTGGTGCCCCTGGTGCGCACTTTCGCCGAGGTCCCCGCGGGGCAGTTGGCCGCGCTGGTGGGCAGCACCGGCCTGGTGGAGGTGGTGGCCAACCGGGCCTCCGCGGCCGAGATGACGGGCTGGCGCGGGGGCGAGCCCGTCGCATTGCGTATAGCCATTGAAGAGAGCGAGGGTGAGGGCGAAGACGAAAATGCGACCGCGCCCCCAGCCGCGGGTTCGGGGGAACCCTCCGGGAACGGCGCGGCTCGGTGAACGACGCGTCGGTTTCGCTCTGATCCGCGTTCATCCGTGTTCATCCGTGGTTTCTTTCCAGCCATGTCCGACGACTTTCTGACCGCGCTTCTGGACGACTTCCTCGGCCCGCCCGTGTGGTCCGTGCGGGATTTGACCGCCTACATCCAGGACCTGCTGCGCGAGGCCGACGATTTGCAAAACCTGTGGGTGCGGGGCGAGGTGACCCAGGTCGCCCAGCCCCGCTCGGGCCACCTGTACTTCACCCTCAAAGAGGGCGACGCGGTGCTGCGCTGTGTGATGTGGCGGCCCCGGGTACAGCGGCAGCGCTTCCTGCCCCGCGAGGGGCAGGTGGTCGAGGTGCACGGCTATGTGGATGTGTACCCCGGCGGCGGCACCTATCAGTTCTACGCGGATGTGCTGCGCCCGGTGGACGCCGCGGGCGAGGCGCATCTGGCCTTTTTGCGGCTCAAGGCCCGCCTGGAGGCCGAGGGCCTGTTCGCGGCCGAGCGCAAGCGGCCCCTGCCCCGCTACCCGCGGCGCATCGGCGTGGTGACCTCGGCCACGGGCGCGGCCCTGCGGGACATCCTCA
>JAADEN010000098.1 GCA_013153375.1 Chloroflexota bacterium
CCCAGGTGCGCCACGGACCAGTCCAGGGGCTCGCTGCTGTGGCGGCTGACCCGGCCGAAGGTGGGTTTGAGGCCCACGCCGCCGCTGAACGCGGCCGGCACCCGGATGGAGCCGCCCGCGTCGCCGCCCAGGGCCGCGGGCACCAGCCCGGCCACCACCGCGACCGCGCTGCCGCTGGAACTGCCGCCGGGGTAGTGCTCGGGCGCGTAGGGGTTGCGCGCGGTGCCATAGTGCACATTGTGCCCCGTCACGCCGATGCCGCCCTCGTGCATGTTGGTCTTGCCCACGATGAGCGCGCCCAGCGCGCGCAGCCGGGCCACCACGGTGGCGTCCTGCTCGGCCACCCGATCCTCCCGGGCGCGGATGCCCCAGGTGGTGGCGTAGCCCCGCACCGCGGTCTCGTCCTTGACCGCGATGGGCACGCCGTCGAGCACGCTCAAAGGCTGGCCCGCGCGCCAGCGTTGGGCCGCGGCCTCGGCCTGAGCCCGCAGGTCGTCGGGATGCACCGCGGTGAAGGCCCGCAGCGCGGGGGCCTCCTGCTCCGACGCGGCCCAGGCCCGCAAGAACGCGTCCGCGGCCGATCGGGGGTCCCAACGGCCCTCCTGGTACGCGCGGTGGTAGTCCAGAATGCGGCTGGGCACGCCCGCGTCCTGCAGGCTTTGGGCCCACGCGGCCAGAGCCTCATGGGGCCGGGGGACGGGCTCCGCGTGGGCCGGGGGCGCGGGTTGGAACAACGGCGCGTCGTCCACGGCCGCGGCCCGAAAGCGGGGCACATCCATCAGGCGGAAGGTGTGCCCGGCCAGGGGCGCGCCCAGGGGCGACTCCAGGGTCAGCACCAGGGCCTGGAGGCTCGCGCCGCGCAGCACGGGCGCGTTCAGATCGCGCAAATCGTAAGTCATGGTTCGTCCTCCTGTCGTTTGGCCGCCTCCCACAGCGCGTCCATCTCCTCCAGGGTGAGGCGCTGAACCTCCCGGCCCTGGGCCAAGGCCTGGCGCTCCACCTCACGGAAGCGCTGCATGAAGCGCGCGGTGGCCTCCCGGAGCGCGGTCTCCGCGTCCAGGCCCAGATGCCGGGCCAGGTTGACCACCGCGAAGAGCAAATCGCCCAACTCCGCGGCCTGGGCCTGGGGATCGGCCGCGGCCCGCAGTTCCTGCAATTCTTCGTGCACCTTGTCCCACACGCCCTCGATGGAGGGCCAATCGAAGCCCACCTTGGCGGCCTTGCGGCCCACGGCCTGGGCCTTGGCCAGCGCGGGCAGCGCGGTGGGCACGCCGTCCAGCACGCTGGCCGGAGCCTCGTCCTGCCCGGCCTGGGCCTGCTTTTCGCGGCGCTTGATGGCCTCCCAGTTGCGCACCACCTCGTCCGCGCTGTCCACCTGCACATCGCCGAACACATGGGGGTGGCGGCGCACGATCTTGTCGTGCACGGTCTGGATGACCTGGGGCATGGTGAACTCGCCCTCTTCGGTGGCGATCTCCGTGTGCAGCACGATCTGCAGCAGCAGATCGCCCAACTCCTCCCGCAGGGCCTGGAAGTCGCCCCGATCCAGCGCGTCCAGCACCTCGTAGGTCTCCTCGAGCAGATAGGGGCGCAGCGAGGCGTGGGTTTGCTTGCGGTCCCAGGGGCAGCCGTCGGGCGCGCGCAGGCGGGCGATGAGGTGCTCGAAGTCTTCGAACGCGGTGCCCGGCCCCAGGGGCGGCACATAGAGCGCGGTCAGCAGGCCGATGTCGGGGTCGCGGTCCAGTTCGTACAGGCGCATGGGCCGCACGGCCTGGTCGGGCAGCCCGGCCCGGTGCACCAGGGTCACGGGATGCTCGTCGGGGTAGTGGTGCATGAGGGTGAGTTTGACATGCGAAGCCAGGTGGCGGTCGTACAGTTGGGCCACCAGCGCGGGCGCGCTGGGCGGGAAGGGCGGCGTGAGGCGGCGGCCCAGTTCCAGCGCGTCCACCAGCGCGGTGCGGGGGAAGGGATCCACGCCCAGCGCGGTCCACACGGGCTCGAGGAAACTCAGGCCCTCGACCACCCGCACGGGCAGGCCCTGCTCCCGGGCCCGGCGCAGGATTTCCACGCCCGTGGTCTCGGCCACCAGGGGGTGGCCCGGCACCGCGTACACCACGCCCTGGGGCCGCTGCCCCAAGCGGAGCACTTCCCCCACGATGGCCTCATAGACCTGCTCGAAGGTGTCGGCCCGCTCGTAGAGGTGGTCGAAGGAATGCACCCGCAGGCCGGGCGGGAAGCCGTCCACCGTGGGATGCTGGCGGGTGCGCAGATAGACCTCGTCGGCCTGCTGCAGCACCTGCCACGCGGCGCGGGTGAGCAAATCGGGGTCGCCGGGGCCCAATCCGAGCAAGACGATGCCGGGCATGATGCACCTCGGGGGAAAGATTTGGGGCCGTGCGGGGAGCATTGGCCCAGGTTGGGGTCGATCAAGGCTATTCTACCACCCGCGCGGCCGGGGTTTGGGGTATAATGCAAGTATGAGCACGAGACCTGAGCCTTCGACCTTCACGACCGAGAGCGAAGTGGCTTCTTCCGGGGCCGAGCCGCGGGGGAGCCGGATGCGCGTGTGGCTGCTGGCCGCGGGGCTGGTGGTGTTGCTGCTGGGCTGCGGCGCGGGCACCTATTTCCTCTTGCAGCCCGAGACGCCCACGGCCCGCATCCGCGACATCGTCATCATCTTCCTGGCCGTGGAGGGGCTGCTCATCGGCCTGGCGTTGACCGTGCTGCTGGTGCAACTGGCCGTGCTCATCAATTTGCTGCAACACGAGGTGCGGCCCATTTTGGAGTCCACCCAAGAGACGGTGCACACGCTGCGGGGCACGGCGGAATTCCTGAGCCGGCACGCGGCCGCGCCGGTCATCAAAGCCAATCAAATGGTGGCCATGGTGCGCGGGGTCAAGGCGTTGTTCCGCCGCAAGCCGCGCGCCTGAGCCGCAAAAGATTTCATCCCATCTCGCAGAGGAGAGCGAACCATGAGCGAGCGCAACGATTTCGGAGCCTTTCTGGCCGGTTTCATCGTCGGCGGTGCCGTGGGCGCGATTATGGCCCTGCTGTACGCGCCTCAACCGGGTGAAGAGACCCGCACGGTCTTGAAGGAAAAGGGCATCGAACTCAAAGAGCGGGCCGCGACCGTGTCCGAGTCCACGGTGACCCGCCTGCAAGAGCGGGTCAAGGAACTGAGCGCGCAGGTGGACGAACTGACCAAGGCCCTGCAAGAGCGGACCGCGGAGTTGAAGGAAAAGAGCGCCCAGGTGGTCACCAAGGCCGCCAAGCGCATCCCGCGCAAGGGCGCGGCCGCGGAGGGCGAGGCCCCCGAGGCCGAAGCCGAAGCCTGACATCCCCATGATACGACGGCGGCGGGGGCTCCCTCGCCGTCGTGGTGTTTAACAGGAGGGTCTGTGGGGACGCTCTTCGTGGTGGCCACGCCCATCGGCAACCTGGAGGACATCACGCTGCGGGCCTTGCGGGTGCTGCGGGAGGCCGACCTCATCGCCGCGGAGGACACCCGTCGCACGGCCGCGCTACTGCGCCATTACGACATCCCTCTGAGCCGGGAGCGGCTGGTGCGCTATGACGAGCACACCCACGCGCGGCAGG
>JAADEN010000187.1 GCA_013153375.1 Chloroflexota bacterium
ATCCCGCACGGGCGCGGGCCCTGGTGCCCCCTGACCTGGCCCTCACCGTGGTGGAGGATACGCCGCCCGGGTTGCGCGCGGTCCGGGCCGCGGCCGAAATCCTGCGCGCCGCGGGGGTGCGGGTGCGCTTGCGTCTGATCGGCGTGGCCGAGCACGCGGCCAAACGCCGCGCCCTGGCCGCGCAAGGCGCGCAGGTGGCCCCCAACCTGGACGCGGCCGTAGCGCGAGGTTGGCTGCCCTTTCCGGCCTGAGCCGGCCCTTCGGGGCATCCTCAGGAGACGCGCGCCGCGCGACCACGCCCGCGGGCCCGCTCAAATCTTTGTCCCCCATCAAAAAGGGCGGGAGCGCGTCGGCCCCCGCCCGAAAAAGTCGTCCTCAGACCCAACCGCGCAGTTTCATGGCCTCGACCACCCGGGCCACCGCGACGATGTAGGCGCCCAGGCGGTTGTGCACTTCGTGCTCCACCGCGGCCTGATGCACCGCGTGATAGGCTGCGGTCATCTTGCGGTCCAGGCGCTGATAGACGGTCTCGGCGTCCCAGTAGTAGTTGTACGCGTTCTGCACCATTTCGAAGTACGACACGGTCACGCCCCCCGCGTTGGCCAAGAAGTCGGGCAGCACATAGATGCCCCGCTCGTGGAAGATGCGATCGGCCTCGGGCGTGGTGGGGCCGTTGGCCAGTTCCAGGATGATCTTGGCCTGCACCTGAGGCGCGTTGTCTTCGGTGAGGACGCCTTCCAGCGCGGCCGGGATGAGCACATCCACCTTCAAGGTCAACAGTTCGGCGTTGGTGATGTTCTGCGCGCCCGGGAAGTTGATCACCGAGCCCGTCTCCCGCTTGTGGCGGTGCACCGCGGCGGGGTCGAGCCCCGCGGGGTTGTAGATGCCGCCCTTGGAGTCGGAGACGGCCACCACTTTCAGCCCCAGGAGTTCCTGGCCCAGCAGGTGGGCGAAGTAGCCCGCGTTGCCATAGCCCTGGATGGCCGCGGTGGCCCCGCGCAGGTTCAGGCCCAGGGTGCGGGCCGCCTCGCGCAGCACATACATGCCGCCGCGCGCGGTGGCGTCGTTGCGCCCCAGGGAGCCGCCCAGGGGCACGGGTTTGCCGGTGATCATGCCGAACGCGGTGTGGTCCACGATGGTGGAGTACTCGTCCATCATCCAGGCCATGATTTGCGCGTTGGTGTACACATCCGGCGCGGGGACATCTTTGCGCAGGCCGAACATGGACGCGCCGATGGCGCGGATGTAGGCGCGCGACAGGCGCTCCAGTTCGTAAGGCGAGAGGTCGCGCGGGTCCACGATCACGCCGCCCTTGCCGCCGCCCAAAGGCAGGTTCATGACCGCGGTCTTCCAGGTCATCCACGCGGCCAGGGCCCGCACGGTGTCGATGGTCTCTTCAGGATGAAAGCGGATGCCGCCCTTGGCCGGGCCGCGGGCGTTGTTGTATTGCACCCGAAAGCCCCGAAAGACCCGCACCGAACCGTCGTCCATGCGCACCGAAAAGGTGACCTGCACTTCCTTCCTGGGCCAGCGCAGGTATTCATGGGTGGCCGCATCCAGTTTCAGATGGCGCGCGGCTTCGTCCAGTTGGGCTTGTGCCATGGCGAAAGGATTGAGAGATGCACTCATCGCCGTCCTCCTTTTGGTTGGGGAAAAGGTTCACCAGCGCGGCCCGCCCCGAGGCGCGGCGACGGCGACGATGTTCAGCCCCGAAAAGCGCGGGCCGGCCTCGTTTTCATCATAGCACAAAAGCCCGTGGGCAAAAATATGGAGGACGGTCTTGGGGCCGCGGCCGCTCGCGGCGGGACGGGGAGGAAAAGCAAAAGCCGGGGCTGGCAGCGACCCCGGCTCATCGCAGTGCCGAAGGTGGGAGTCGAACCCACACGGGGGGATACCCCAGGGGATTTTGAGGCTTGTTGGGAAATTTTGTTTTCCCCTTGACAATATCCGTAGTATGTGCTATACTACGGACACACAGGGGCTTAGAAGGCGCCCAAACCTAAATAATTAGGAGGACTGCCATGTTCGTGATGCAAGAAGTCGATGTTCAGGACACCCCCTACATGGCCCATTTATGCGGCCGCAACAAGGATGGGCACGAAGTGTGGGCAATTTATTGCACTGAGCACCAAGTGGTGTTCCCGGTGGAAGTGTGGGAAGACGGTCCGCTTTACGCGGTTCCGTGGGATGAGGTGACACTGGAGGAGCTCCCCAAGGATATCCGAGATTCAGTGGAACTATATGCTACCTACAAAAATGCTCACATTGACGCCGAAGGCGGGTGTACCCATTAAGCCCCAATGAGAAGTCGGATTAGCCCCGCCCCCTTCCCAGGAGGAGAGCATGACCAAGCCCACGAAGACATACACGCTCGAGGAAGTCCTTCGCCTTCTCCAGATCGGGAAAAGCACATTCTGGCAGTCTGGTCTGGCTGACCTTATTCCCCACACACGTGGGAGATGGGACGCAACGACGGTGGGGCAGATTGCAATGGCCCTCGCCCGCAGAAGGGCTTTAATCAAGATGGGAGCGTTGCCAGCAAATTACCCCCTGGTCAAGGCCGCTAACGAACTGGCATTGGCTGATGACTTGGACATCAAATGCCCGCAGTGTGGCCTCATGGCCACACTGCGACCAGCCGACACACCAGCGCTCATGGCAAAGTTCAGACGCTGGCTGGAAAATGACGAGACCACCTACCCAGCCGCCTGTGGTTGGTGTGGATGGCAGGGGGAGATTTAGTCCAATTTGGGCATGGTGATGTACTGATCATGAGCCTGTTGCAATTCGTCGACCAAAAAGCGGGCGTAGAAGGCCGCGGTGACAGTGACATCGGTGTGGCCTAAAAGGCGGCTCAAGCGCGCCAGGTCGCCGCCGTTCTCCAGAAACACTCGAGCGAAGCGGTGCCGAAAGGCATGCGGGTTCCAACGACCTCGGACACCAGCGCGTTTGGCCAGGCTGCGTAGCCGGTCGTAAATTTGCATGGGGGACAACTGAAACACTCGCTCATCACCAGGTTCGCGCATGGGCAACCAGGTCTTCAGAGCCTCTGCCGTAATCGGGCTGAAGAACACGAAACGGGCGCGGCGCTTCCCACCGCGCCCTTTCTCGCGCACCACGGCCCGTCGTTTGGCCATATCCAGGTCGCCCACACGCAATCCAGCCAAGCCTCCCAGACGCACCCCTGTATCCGCGAGAAACAGTAGCAACGCGTACAAGCGGGGCGATGAGCGGGCACATTCCAGCATCCGCAGCAAGTCATCGTCCGAAATGGCTTTGGGCGGCTCATCGGGTAGGGGCGGCAAGCGCAGGCGCTCGGCCGGGCTGTCCGCGATGTAGCCCTCCTGCACCGCCCAGCGAAAAAGGCGCTTCCAGGCCCGCACGTAGCCATGCACTGTGTAGGGCGACAGACCCCGGCGCACCAAGTCCGCGCGCAAACGGCGAAGATCACGAATGGAAACCTGGGCCACGGGTCCCAAACCGCTCAGCGGCTCCATGCGTTTTCGATACCAGCGCGTCGTTTCGGGCGAGAGAATGCCGAGATGCGCATCCATGAATTCGTGGATGAGATCAGCGACC
>JAADEN010000073.1 GCA_013153375.1 Chloroflexota bacterium
GTGCTGCTGCAAGTAGGTTTTCACATGGGCCGGGGTCCGCATGTCCACCGCCAGCGCCTCCTGGACGCCAAAGTTGAGGGAATTGTAGCACAGGGCCGGCCCGGGAATGGGGTACAATGCCCCGACGAGGGCCGCCAGAAGCCCCGTAGCGTTGCCCGCGCGGGGGTTCGCCCGGCGGACGGCGCGGGCCGACGCTCGCGGCCCAAATCTCGAATCGCGAAGGGCCGTCGCCGCCCACCCGGGCCGCGGGCCCATCACGCGAGGTGTCGCATGTCCACGCAACCCGATTGGGACCACCCCTGGCGTTTGTTGCTCACATCGCTGCGCACTTTGTGGCGTTTGGGCGCTACCCGCGGCGCGTTGCGGCGTTTCGCCTTGCTCTACGGCCTGGTGGTCGCGGTGCTGCTGGGCCTGGGCAGCGCGTTTCTGCTCATGTTCCTGGGCCTGTTGCGGGCCGTGTTCCTGGCCGCGCCCCTCTATCCGCGCCTGGCCGCGGGGCTGCGCTGGTTGGGTTGGGATCCGCCGCAGCACATGCCCGCGGCTCCCAGCCGTTGGCGCGCCCTGCACACCGCGCTGTGGATCGTGCTCAGCGGCGGGGCCGTGCTGGTCGGCCTGTGGGTGCTGGCGACCCGGGGCTTTTGCGCTCAAAACTGGTGGTGCAAACTGAGCCTGTGGTTGGGGAAATGAAAAAAGGCGCGGCTCGGGCCGCGCCGTCAGGCTCCCGTCGGGCGTCCGCGGGGTTCACGAAAAGGTTTTTGCCACCTCGGGCGGGACGAGTTTGCCCTGCTTCACCAAAGTGCGCAGGCAGCGGGTGCACACGGTCTTGCGCACCCGGCGGCCGTTCTCCCACAAGGTCACCCGTTGCAAGTTGGGCTTGAACTTGCGCGGGGTGGACTTCTTGGACCACGGCCGGTTGAGCCCGAATTGGGTGGTCTTGCCGCAAATCGCACACTTGGCCATAACCCTACCCTCTTGTGCTAAAATAGAGGCCCACCGCTGACGGAGGCCGAAAACTGTCCACGCGTCAAAAAACGGCTCCCGGACCGTGGCCCGGAGCCGAGCGGGGCTAATCTTACCACAAAAAGCGCCCCTTTTCAACGGTGTTGGGGTTTTAACTTCGGACCGGACGCCCGCGTCCGGTGGTGGGTTGTCACGCAGGAGGACTCGATGAGCGAAAGCCAGGAAACCCGCACTCCCTACGGCCACATCCATGTCTCTCCCAAAGCCATTGCCACCATCGCCCATCAGGCCGTACTGCGCTCCTACGGCGTGGTCGGCCTGGCGCCCAAGAACCTGATGCAGGGCATCGCCCAGGTGCTCACCCGCGACCCCGCGCAGGGTGTGGAAGTGCGCTACGACGACGATGGCGTGGAAATTGACCTGTACATCGTGGTGCAATACGGCACCAACATCCGGGCCGTGGCCAACAGCGCGGCCAATGTGGTGCGCTATCATGTGGAAAAGGCCTTGGGCCTGCCCGTGAAGGCGGTCAATGTGCATGTCCGCGGCCTGCGCATCAACGACGAGGCATAGCCGCGCCCGGAGGACATCCCCCTGCACCGCGAAGGAGCGTGTATGAGCCCCTGGACCTGGGAACCCAACCCCGAACGCCGCGCGGCCTGGCGGGAGCGCCGGGCCGACGGCCAGATGCTCAAGGAACTGGTGGCCGCGGGCCTGGAGTGGCTGCGCACCAACCAGGAAGTCGTCAACCGCCTCAATGTGTTCCCCGTGCCCGACGGCGACACGGGCACCAACATGGTGCTCACCATGCAGGCCGCGTGGGACGAGATCGCCGCGCAGGGCGAGACCCACTTCGGGCAGATGGCCCGCCGGGTGGCGCGGGGCGCGCTGCTGGGCGCGCGCGGCAATTCGGGCGTCATTCTGTCCCAGTTGTGGCGCGGTTTCGCCCGCGGGGTCGAGGACGAAGCCGTCCTCACCGCGGAGGCCCTGGTGCGCGGCCTGGCCGAGGCCCGGGACACCGCGTACAAGGGCGTGGTGCGGCCCGTGGAGGGCACCATCCTCACCGTGGCCAAGGACCTGGCCGCGGCCGCGGAGGAGGCCCTGGCCCAGGGCGTCACTTCCATGATCGACCTGCTGGAGCGGGCCGTGGCCGCGGCCCACGAGTCGGTGGAACGCACCCCCGACCTGCTGCCCGTGCTCAAGCAGGCCGGGGTGGTGGATTCGGGCGGCAAGGGCCTGTATTTCTTGCTGGAGGGCATGCTGCGCCACATCGATGGCCTGCCTCTGGACGAGGCCGAGGTGCGGCCGCTGCCCCTTTCGGCCCTCAACATCGCCGGCGCGGAGGAGATGGTCGAGCCCGGCCAGGACTTCGAGGTGGTGGTGGACTTCGTGCCCAACGGCGAACTGGACCTGCGATCCTTCTACGACCGCCTGGAGGAGATGGGCACTTCCATTCAGGTGGGCGAGGGCGACGGCATGTATCGCATGCACATCCATGTGCCCCTGGACAAACGCTACGAGCCCATCGACTACATCATGAGCCTGGGCACCATCACCAAGGTGCACATGGAGAACCTGATGGCCCAGGTGGGCGAGCGCAGCGCCGCGGCCGCGGAGGGCCCGGCCTACGAACTGGCCAATGTGGAGCCCGGCCAGATCGCGGTGGTCGCGGTCGCGCCCGGCCCGGGCCTGGCCCGGGTGTTCGCCAGTTTGGGCGCCGCGGCCATCGTCGAGGGCGGGCAGACTTCCAACCCCAGCACCCAGGACTTCCTCCAGGCCATCGAGCATTTGCCCACAGACAAGATCGTGCTGCTGCCCAACAACAAGAACATCCTCCTGGCCGCGCAGCAGGTGCAGGACCTCACCGTGCGGGATGTGCGGGTGGTGCCCAGCCGCACCGTGCCCCAGGGCCTGGCCGCGCTGCTGGCCTGGGATCCCGACGGCGACCTGGATCAGGTGGTGCAGGCCATGACCGCCGCGCTGGAGGATGTGGTCAGCGGCGAGATCACCGTCGCGACGCGCGATGTCACCCTGGACGGCGTGACCGTGCGCCAGGGGCAGTTCATCGGCATCGTGGACGGCAAACTGGTCTTGGCCGCGGACACGCTGGAGCAGGCCCTGTTCGACCTGCTGGAGCACGCGGAAGCCGACGATGCGGAGGTCATCACCCTGTTCCGCGGCGCGGACCTGGACCCCAACCAGGCCCACGCGCTGGCCGACCGGGTGCGGGAGCGTTACCCCGACGCGGAAGTGGAATTGCAAGACGGCGGCCAGCCGCATTATTACTTCATCGTGGCGGTGGAGTGAGGGAGAGCGAGGAGTCAGTGCTCAGCAATCAGAAGTCAGTGGTCAGCGAGCAGAGGTCAGCGGTCAGAAGTCAGAGGGCACAATGATGCGCGAGGGGCCCAAATTTACAGCCCGCGGGTTCGGGCGGGGGCGGGGCCCAAATTTACGGATGGACATGGATGGACACACAACACGGAAATCGTGCACACCAAAGGCCGCCGCGCCGCGCTTCTCCTACCGGCTACCGGCTACCGGCTACCGGCTGGCTCGCGGCTATCGGCTGGATTTTCCTCCTCGCCCTGGCCGTGGTCGGATGCACC
>JAADEN010000034.1 GCA_013153375.1 Chloroflexota bacterium
GCCCTGGGCCCGGGCCAGGTCTTCCAGCGCGGCCAGGGCCCGATACAGGTACGCGGCCAGCGCGGGCGTCTCCAGGGTGCGCAGGGCCAGGCCCGGCGATTCGGCGCGCCAGGCCGCGCTGAGGGGGAACTCTTCCAGGCCCAACTGCAGATGGTGCTGCCATTCGGGCCAGCCGTCCTGGTCCGCGTCGTGCTCGGGCCCGAACCAGCGGTCCACCAGAGCCTGCAGCGCGGGCAGCACCCGGGCCAGAAAGCCCGTATCGCGGGTGCGGCGGAACGCGCGCCAGGCCAGGTCCACCAGCAGGGGCGAGGCCAGAAAACGCCCGCGTTGCCCACCCAGGCCGGGGTTGCCGTCCAACAGCCCGGGCTCGGTCTGGGTGTGGACGAAGTTCTCGACCCAGCCCGCGACCACCGCGGGCGCGGCCCAGAGCCAATAGGCCACGGCCCCATACCAGGCCTCGGCCACGGTCAGGCCGCTCCAGGCGAAGGGATGATCCGCGCCCGTGCCGGCCCGGGAGAAGCCGTGGTCGGGCTCGCGGGCCCGCACCAGAAAGGGGTGCGGCAAATGCTCGGTGGGGCCGTGGAGCAGACGCCGCGCGGTCTGACGCCCGCGCTCGGCCCACCAGGTCGCGTCCTCATACTGCGGGAAGGCCAGCCGCGGGGTGCGTTCCGCGTCCAGGCGCAGCCGCGCGGTCACGGCCTCCCACGGGCGGGCGGCCCAGCGCCGCGCCGCGGTCAGCCCGGCCTCCAAATCTTCGTCCCACACCAACACCGCGCCAAAGCCGCGGGCCTCGTCGGGCTCCAGGTTCAGATCCAGCGCCAGGGCCGGATAAGGGCTGAGCAGCGCCTGGGGCCCGCCGGTGAGGAAGAGCAAGGGCTGGAACGCGCCCACCCGGGCGGCCAGCAGGTGAATGCCGCCCCGGGAGACCGCGTCGAAGGGCTGGTCTGCGGGGGTCAGCGGTTGCAGCGTCGCGGCCAGCGCGGCCCGCAAGCGCAGCGGCTGCGCCCCCTGGTTGGCCCACTGGATGCGCATCCACAGCACCCGGGAGCGGGCCACCCAGTACCAGATGCGCAACGCCAGCCCCGGCAGAGGCCGGGCGGCCACATGCGCGTGGTCAGGGCCCAACGCGAGCAGCGTGGGCGGCTCGGGCCACACGCTCGGGTCTTGCACGCGCTGCCCCGCGTGCTCCAGCCAGGGGAAGAGGCGCAGATATTGCACCCGCAGGCCGGCCGAGGTCTCGATGCGCAGCCCGCCGTCGGGGCCGGGGGCCGCGGTCAGGGCCCAAATCACATCGTGGGTGTAGTCCGCATGGCCGGCGCGCGCATCCGCGGCCAGCACCACCCCGTGGTGGAGCAAAGGCCAACGCGGGGCCGCAGCAACCGCGGAAGGCTCCCCAGACATCGGTCGTCCAGCGGGCACAGGCCCTCACAGCGCGCTGAGGATGCGCTGTTCGGCTTCGTCGGGCGACAAATCCAAAATAGAGACCAACTTGTTGCGGCTGGTGTGCCCGGCCACGATCTCGATGTGTTGCCGCGGCACCTTCAGCAGCCGGGCCAAAAAACGGATCAACGCTTCGTTGGCTTTGTTGTCCACGGGCGGCGCGGTGAGACGGATGCGCAATGTGCCATCGTCCAGCACGCCGGCCAATTCGTCTCGCCGGGCCCGCGGAATGACGCGCACCGTCAACGCGGTGCCCCCGCGTCCGTGGTGAAAACGAAACCGCCGCTTGTGTGGAGCCATCGTGTCGCCTCTCGCACAGAATCCGACCCGGCCGCGCTCACAGCCACATCAAAATGCGGATGAGAAACTGGCGCACCAGGCCGATGAGCAGAATGAGCACCAACGGGCTGAAATCCAAACCCGCGACTGGCGGCAGCACCCGGCGGATGGGCCTCAACAACGGTTCCACGATGCGATCCAACGCCCGCCGCCACGGGTGCCAGGGCCGCAGCACATAACTCAAAATCACATCCACGATGACCACCAAAATGAGGCCATCGGCCACCAAATCGATCAACCAAATCAACAGACCGGTCATAGAACGCCCTCCACCGGAAAACGGCTCTATTGTACCAAACCCCGCCCGGGGATGTGGTATAGTTTGGAATGACTTTGGCCCATCTTTTTGGGAAAAAACCTCCGGTGAGGGCCGGGCTGCGCCCCAAAAGGCGCGCTTCTCGCGCCCCTCGCCCCCGCTCCAAAGGTCGAAAGGCCATGAACCCTGCACCTGCGCCCCAACCCGTCGTCGTCACCGGCGGCACCGGACTCATCGGCCGCCATCTGGTGGCCGCGCTGCGGGCGCGCGGCGTCCCCGTGGTGGTGTTCACGCGGCGGCCCGAAGCCCAAGCGCCCCAGCCTGGGGTGACCTTCGCGCGTTGGACGCCCCACGATCCGGCCGCGCTGCAAACCGCGCTGCGCGGCGCGGCCGCGGTGTTCAACCTGGTGGGCGCCAACATCGCCCAGGGCCGCTGGACCAAAGCCCGCAAGGCCGAACTCTACCGCAGCCGGGTGGACGCAGGCCGCGGTCTGGCCCAGGCCATCGCCGCGCTGCCCGCGGCCGAGCGCCCGGCCGTGTTCTTGCAGATGTCCGCGGTGGGCTACTACGGCGACCGGGGCGACCAGGTGCTCACCGAAGACGCGGCCCCGGGCGACGACTTCCTGGCCCGCCTGTGCGTGGACTGGGAGGCCGCGGCCCGGCCCGTGGCCGACGCAGGCGTGCGCTATGTGGTGCTGCGCACGGGCGTGGTGCTGGCCCGCGAGGGCGGCGCGCTGCCCCTGATGGTGCGCCCCATTCGCTGGTTCGTGGGCGGCCCCCTGGGCGACGGACGCTTTTACCTGCCCTGGATTCACATCGCAGACCAGATCGCGGCCATGCTGTTCCTCATGGACCGCGCGGACGCGAGCGGGCCCTTCAACCTGACCGCGCCCGAGCCCGTGCCGCAAGCCGAGTTCGTGCGCACCGCGGCCCGGCTGCTGCATCGGCCCGCGTGGCTGCCCGCGCCCAAGTTCGCGCTACGCCTGGTCCTGGGCGAACTGGCCGACGCGCTCACCGCCAGCCTGCGGGCCGTGCCCGCGCGGCTGCAAGCCCTGGGCTTCGCGTTCCGCTACCCCACCCTCGAGGCCGCGTTGCAGGATCTGCTGGCATGAGCCCACCCGCCGAAGTGTGGCTGTTCGACATGGACGGGGTGCTGCTCGCGCCCCTGGGCTACCGCCGCGCGGTGGCGGCCACGGTGCAGCACTTCGCCCACCGCCTGGGCCTGACGCCGCCCCTGCCCGCGGACGGGGACATGGCCGAGTACGAGGCCCACGGCATCACCAGCGAGTGGGACATGACGCCCCTGATGCTGGCCGCGCTGCTGGAAGCGGCCGCGGCGCGCGGCTGGCCTTTGCCTTCCGCGTGGCCCGCGGTGGGCGCGGCGCCCGTGCCCCCAGCAGAACGCTTCCTCGTGCCCCAGGTGGACTACCGCGGCCCCGCGGCGCGCGTCGCGGCCGTCCGGCCGCCGAGGGTGTTCCCCGTGGCCCACGCGGCGCGCTTGCAGCAGGGCCCCAACC
>JAADEN010000139.1 GCA_013153375.1 Chloroflexota bacterium
CGGATCAAGGCGCGGCCGATGCCCTGGCCGCGATAGTCGGGGTGCACCACGATGTTGGTCAGCAAATAGCGCCGGGGACGGCCCGCGGCGTGCACCAGGGCCACCAGTCCGACGGCCCGGCCCGCGTGCTCCCAGACCCAGCCGAAGAAGGGCGCGCGGCCGGAAACGACCTGGGCTTCGGTGGTGGTGCCGCGCGGCACCCGCAGGATCAGCCAGTCCAGGCGCCGCAGGGTTTGCTCCGTGGCCGGATCCTCGTCGTCGCGGGCGAAGGAGGCCCGCAGCAAGGGCAGCAAATCGGGCAGGTCGGCCGCGTAGTTCAAAGCGCGCAGGTGTCCGGCGGGCGAGGCGGAGCGGGTCATGGCGATCTCTCAAGCGGGCGCGGTGGATGCGGCGGCCTCCCGGCCCGCCGCGGAGCGTTCCCCCTGAGGCCAGCCCAGCGCGGCCCGCACCTGGGCCACCAGGGAGCCAAAGGAGGGCGTGAAGCGCATGTCCGCGTGCCGGGGCCGGGGCAGGGGCACGGTCAGGTCGAGGCGCAGGCGGGCGGGACGCGGGCCGAGCACCAGCACCCGGTCGGCCAACAGCAGGGCCTCGGTGATGGAGTGAGTGACCATGACCACCGTCTGCCCGCGGGCCCGCCACAGGCGCAGCAGTTCGCCCCACATGCTCTCGCGGGTGAGCGCGTCCAGGTTGGCGAAGGGTTCGTCGAGCAGCAAGAGCCGCGGGCGATGCACCAGCGCCCGGCCCAGCGCGACCCGCTGGGCCATGCCGCCCGACAGGTCACGGGGCAGGGTGTCCTCGAAGCCCTCCAGGCCCAGCAGGCGCACCATGTCCAGGGCCTGGGCCCGAGCCTGGGCCTCGGGCACGCCCTGCAACTGCAAAGGCAGCAGGATGTTGCCCAACACCGTGCGCCAGGGCAGCAGGTTGGCGCTTTGAAAGACCATGCCCACCTCACGCAGCGGCCCACGCACGGGCCGCCCCGCGAAGCGCACCTGCCCCTGCGTGGGCGGCAACAGCCCGGCCAGCACCCGCAGCAGGGTGCTTTTGCCGCAGCCCGAGGGCCCCAAAATGGCCACGAACTCCCGCTCGGCCACGGTGAAAGTCAGCCCGTCCAGCACGGGCAGGTCGGGAGCGTTGCGCTCCCCCGCATAGACCACGGTCAGGTCGCGAATGTCCAGCAAAGGCGTTGGCATGGCTCACCTTCTGGGGCTGGGGGACAAGATCCGACCGGCCCGCGGGGCGGCGCGGGCCGCGCGTCCGTCCCCATAGCGCCCCTCGACGCGCCCAGGACGCGGGCGCACGGCCTCGCGTCAGGGCACGAACTCGTTGGTCACGGCCGCGTCCAGGTCCTGGGGCCGGCTCAGCAGGCCCATGTCCAGCAGCAGGTCGTGCATGTTGCGCCAGGCCTCCAGGTCGGCATGGCCCAGGGGAATCTCGCCGCCGGTCCACCAGTAGGCGATGGCCGTGCGCAAGATTTCCATCTGCACGCCCCGGTCTTGCTCGGCCAGGCCCTCGACATACTTGAGGGAGACCTCGTATCCCAGATCGGGGTCGTTGACCACCGCGCGCAGGCCGCGGTAGAAGGCCTCCACGAAGGCGCGCACCCGTTCGGGATGCTCGGCGATCATGGCCTCGCTGGTGACGATGCCGTTGGAGGCCAGGTTGACATAGTCGGCCACGGGCAAGACGGTGATGGCATAGCCGCGATGGCGCAGTTGGATGGGCTCGTTGGTGATGTAGCCCACCACCACGGGCACCTGGCCGGTAGCCAGGGCTTCCACCTGGTTGAAGCCGATGGCCTCCAGGGTGACATCCGCCTCGCTGAGGCCGGCGTAGTGCAACAGCGCGGTCAGACCGATGTAGGTGGCCCCGAACAGGCCGGGCAGGCCGATGCGCTGGCCCCGCAGGTCCGCGGGGGTCTGCACCCCGGCCCGCGCGTCCGCGATCACCGCCACGGGGAACTTCTGCCACCAGGCCATGACATACACCACAGGCAGGCCCTGGTCCCGGGCCATGAGCACCTGCTCGCCCGAGGCCACCGCGAAGGGCACTTCGCCCGCGGCCACCAGACGCACGCCGTCGGTCTCGAAACTGTAATCGAATTCGACCTGGTAGCCGGCCTGCTGAAAGTATCCCCGTTCGACCGCCACATAGAAAGGCGCGTATTGAATATTGGGAATGTAGCCCATGGGCAAGCGGATGGTCTCCACCGCGGGCGGAGTGGCGCGCGGCGGCTCCGCGGCCCGTCCACACGCGGCCGCGGCGGCGACCAAAAGCAACGCCGCGAGGACGAATCCCCGGCGTCCAAAGGCGAAGGGTTGAAGCATGACAAAGCCTCCGACACTAACCCCGGCTCGGCCCGACGACCACGGACTGCCCGTTGCGGCGCTGCCAGAAGAGCAGACGGCTCTCGGCATAGCGCACCACCGCGTACAGGCTCAGGGCCAGGGCCATCAGGGTGAGCACGCCGACGAAGACCAGCGCGGTGTCGTAACGCCCGCGCGCCGCGTTGATGAGAAAACCCAGGCCCTCACGCGCGGCGATGAACTCGCCCACCACCGCGCCCACCACCGACAGGGTGGCCGCGATGCGCAGTCCGCTGAAGAACATGGGCAGGGTGGCCGGGATTTCCAGATAGCGCAACACCTGCCAGCGCCGCGCGCCCAGGGAGCACAGCAGATGATGCAGTTCCTCGGGCACGCTGCGCACGCCCACCAGGGTGTTGATGAGCAGGGGGAAGAAGGAGATGAGCACGGTGATGAGCACTTTGGACAGCATCCCCGGGCCGAACCAGATGATGAGCAGGGGCGCGATGGCCACCACGGGCACGGCCTGGCTGGCGACGATGTAGGGCGCGAAGATGCGCTCCAGCCGCCGGGACTTGGCCAGCGCGTAGCCCAGCGGCGCGCCCAGCAGCACGCCCAGGGCCAGGCCCACCAGCACCTCCTGCAGAGTGACCCAGGTGTGCCGCAGCAGCAGGCCCGAGCGCAGGGCCTCCCAGCCGCGGGCCAGCACCTGCCCCGGCGTGGGCAGGATGAACGCGGGCAGGCCGCTCAGCCGGGCCACGGCCCACCACAGCAGCACGCCCAGGCCGATGGACGCGAGTTCGTACCGCCGCGAGGGCGGGCTCCAGCGAGGGGTGGAACGGGACAAGGCGGCCATGATGCTCCTGACGAGGCGCAAGAAATGCGCACGGCCCCGAAATTCGCCTTCGGGGCCGTGGGAATGCCTTTGCCACACGCCAACCAACCCGCATAGCCGTTGCTACGCGGGTCGCGCGCCCGGCCAGGCAACCTTCTCCCATCCGGACTATACCGTCGGCCCAGGAATTTCACCGGGTCGGGCCCTGCATCGTGCAGGGCTTCGCGGGCTGTCACCGCCGGTCGGGAATTGCGCGTCGCGCGCTCACCCTGCCCCGAAGGTTGCGGACCGTGATTCGATTCGCGAAGGTATGCTATCACAAGAGCAGGTCTGGGGTCAAGGGCCGCGGCGCGCGAGGGACATGCAAACCATGTAAACCCCTCCCATCC
>JAADEN010000001.1 GCA_013153375.1 Chloroflexota bacterium
CGAGCCGCGCGCGAACACGCCAAAGATGCAGAAAGGCCCGCCCGGCGCGGCGGCCCTGGCGAAGCGCAGCCCGCGCGCACGGCCGCGCGGGCCCGCCGTAGTTTGAGCGCGGGCCCTGGGGTATAATTCCCCCACCTCGGCGCCCGGCTCGGGCCCGCGCGGTAGAGACCTATGCGATCCCGTTTGCACGCCTTCCTCCAACGCATCCGGCTTTATCCTCGCAGCATTCGCAGCAAAGTCGCGCTGATGACCATGATCGTGGTCTTGTTGCCCCTGTTGGGCACCACCCTGTTCGGCAATTGGGTCACCAGCGATGTGCTGCGCGACCGGGCCCTGTTGCAAGCCACCGAAAACCTCGAAAAACAGGCCCGTGAACTGCGCACTTTTTTGGAAAGCGCGCGGCAGGATGTCCGCTACCTGGCGCAACTGTACAGCATGCGCCAACTGCTCTACGCCCGCCACAAGGGGCAGGTGGTGGACGCCATCTACTGGCGCACCCAGTTGGCCGAGGACTTCCGCATCTTCGCCCGCACCCACCCGACCTACTATCAGATTCGCTATCTGGATGTGAACGGCGACGAGGTGGTGCGGGTGAATCAACCCTTGGGCCAGGCCCCCTACATCGTGCCTGACACCGCGCTCCAAAACAAGGCCCATCGGTACTACTTCCAAGAGGCGGCCCGCCTGGCCCGCGGCGAGATGTATGTCTCGCCCCTGGACCTGAACCGCGAACATCACACCATCGAACGGCCCTTGCACCCCGTGCTGCGCTACGCGACGCCCTTGTATTGGGGCGAAGAATGGATGGGCGTGCTGGTGGTCAACCTGCACGCGCAGCCCCTGCTCAACATCCTCTACGAGAACGGCAATCGCCGCCTGGACGGCACCACCCTGCTGGTGGACAGCCAGGGGTACTACCTGTTCCACCCCGACCCGGCCAAGCGTTGGGGCAGCCCCCACGACCTGGACACGGGCGCCAGCCTGCGCCAGGATGCGCCGGACATCGCGTCCGAAGTGCTCTCGGGCCGCTCGGGCGTGGTCTATCGGGACGACGAAGTGTGGGTTTACACCCCCATCTACCCGGCCGAAAAGGAAAATCCCGCCTATTATTGGGTGCTCATCCGCCGCGAGCCCCAGGCGCAACTCTTCGCCGCGGTGGAGTCCTTTCGGCTGGTGGCCGGAGGCGTGCTGGCCCTGGCCGTGCTCCTGGCCGCCATCATGGCCGTGGGCGTGGCCCGCATCGTGACCCGGCCCGTGCTGCGGCTGAAAGAAGCGGTCGAGCGCTTCGGCCGGGGCGAACTGGATGTGCGCGTGCCCGTGGACACCGAGGACGAACTGGCCCATCTGATGATGGCCTTCAACCGCATGGCCGCGGCCATCCACCGCGACATGCGCCAGTTGCAACTGCTGAACCAGGGCGCGATGGCCCTCACCCGCCAACTGGACCTGTGTCAGGCCCTGCACACCGCGGCCGAGGCCATTGCCCGCCTGTTCGACGCGCCCTGGGTGGCCGTGTACCGGGCCGACGCCGAGGGGCGATGGCTCGACACCGACGCGCACTACGGCCCCGCGCCGCGGCTCTCCGGCCCCACGCCCGCGCCCCAGTGGGACGGCGAAGCCATGATCACCCGCCTGCCCGCGCTGGTGGGCCAGGGCACCTGGTGGGCCGTGCGCCTGCGCTGGGCGCGCGCCGGACGCTATGTGCTGAACTTCCCCGAGCCGCACGATGTGGACTTCGACCGCGCCCAGGCCTGGATTGCGGTGCTGGTCCACCAGGCCGAAACCGTGCTCAAGAACATCCACCTCTATGTCACCCTGCGCAAGCATCGCCAGCAACTCTCCGAACTCCTCAACCGCGTCATCACCGCGCAGGAAGAAGAACGCAAGTGGATGGCCTACGACCTGCACGACGACTTGATCCAGGTGCTGGTCGGCGCTCGCCTGCATCTCAACAACTACCTGCTCTTGCAGTCCCAGGATCCCGCGGCCGCGCGCGCGGCCCTGGAACGCGCGGTCGAGGAACTTCAGCGCGCCATTCGCGAAGGGCGGCGGCTCATCCAGGGCCTGCGTCCCACCGTGTTGGACGATCTGGGTCTGGCCCTGGCCGTGCGCGAAATGGCCGAGGGCATGGCTCGCGAGCACGGTTGGCAACTGGACCTGGACCTGCGGGTGCCGCAGCGCCTGCCCTCCGAGGTCGAGATCACCGCCTTTCGCATCGTCCAGGAGGCCCTGAGCAATGTGCGCAAACACGCCCAGGCCCGTCGGGTCACCCTGCGTTTGTGGATCGCGGACGGCCGCTTGCACGGCCTGATCCAAGACGACGGCCGCGGCTTCGTCCCGCCCGCGGACGACGAGCGCGGCGAGGCCGAGCCCGCGCTGGGCCTGCACAGCATGCGCGAGCGAGCCCGGCTCTTGGGCGGCGAATGGAGCATCGAGGGGCAGCCTGAAGGGGGAACCCGCGTGCGTTTTTGGGTTCCCTTGTCCACAGGGGAGGATGGTCATGCCTGAGGGCATTCGCGTCTTGGTCGCCGACGATCACGGCGTCGTACGAGAAGGCTTGCGCACTTTGCTCACGCAGGCCGGTTTTGAAGTGGTCGCCCTGGCCGCCAGCGGCGACGAGGCCACGCGGTTGACCCTGGAACACCGCCCCCAGGTCGTCTTGCTGGACATCCGCATGCCCGACATGGACGGGCTGCAGGTGCTGGAGCGCATCCGCGCGGCCGCGCCCCAAGTGGCCGTGGTCGTGCTCACCACCTACGACAACCCCACCTACCTCAGCCGCGCCCTGGCCCTGGGCGCGGCCGGCTATCTCACCAAAGACGCGGACCCGCAGATCATCCCCCTGGCCGTGCGCGCGGCCGCGCACGGGCATGTCACCGTCGCGCGGGCCATGCTGGAACGCGCTCTGGATGACCTGCGCGCCGCGGCCCCGCCCCGCCCGCGGGCGACCACGGCCGCGGTGGACCAACTCACCGAGCAGGAAGTACGGGTGCTGCGCCTGCTGGCCCAAGGGCTGACCAACCACGAGATCGCGGAGCGCCTGCACATCTCCCTGAACACGGTCAAGACCCACCTCAAGCACATCTTCGCCAAGTTGGGCGTGTCCGACCGCACCCAGGCCGCGGTGTGGGCCTGGCGGCAGGGTTTGGGGGAATGACCTCCGGGCGGGCCGAGGCTCACGGCCACACCCAGCGTCCGCCCACCATGACCCGCGTGGGGCGGGTCTCCAGCAGCGCCTCGGGCGGCAACGCGAAGGGGTCGTGGGGCAACACCATCAAATCGGCCCAGTAGCCCGGGGCCAGGCGCCCCAGGTCGTGCTCCCGAAAGGCCGCGTACGCGGGCCCCACGGTGTAGGCCGCCAGCGCCTCGGCCAGCGTGAGCCGCTCCTGCGGATACCAGCCCGCCGCGGGCGCGCCCTCGGGCGAACGGCGGGTGACCGCAGCCCACAGCCCCAGCCACGGGTCGGGCGATTCCACGGGCGCGTCGGAGCCGAACACCAGCCGCGCGCC
>JAADEN010000223.1 GCA_013153375.1 Chloroflexota bacterium
GGCCCAGGGCGGGGCCGATGCCGGGCCTCAAGGCTCGCTGGGCGGCCGCGCGGGCGACGACGCCCGTCCCGGCGCGGCCGGGCGGCCGGCGCGCTCCTTCCAGGAGGCCGAGAGCGCGGTGGTCAAGATCGTGGCCACCGGCACCTTTGCCTCGCTGGAGGCCGGGCGCACCGTGTACAACGGCGAATGGATCGGCAGCGGCTTTCTGATTGACCCCTCGGGTTTGGCCGTGACCAACAACCATGTGGTGGCCGGCGCGGCGACCCTCAAAGTCTTCATCGGCGGCGAGGTGAACAAGGAGTTCCCGGCCCGGGTGGTGGCCGCTTCGGAGTGCATGGACCTGGCCGTCATTCAAATCGAAGGCGGGCCCTTTCCCGTCTATTTGGAATGGTACTCCGGCCCGGTGAATGTGGGCATGGATGTGTACGCCGCGGGGTATCCGGGCGTGGGCGATCACTGGCAGTACACCCTGACCAAGGGCATCATTTCCAAGACCCACGAAGTGGGCGACATGACCTGGGCTTCGCTGGAATATGTGTACCTGCACGACGCGCGCATCCGCGGCGGCAACTCGGGCGGCCCCCTCATCACGCCGGACGGCAAGGTGGTGGGCGTCAACTACGCGGGCGAGAATGTCCAGGATGTCAATCTGGCCATCCCCGTGGAATTGGCCCGCCCCGTGGTGCAACAATTGAGCCAGGGGCAGCCTTATCGCTGGTTGGGCCTCAACGGCGAGGCCCTGGTGACCGAAGACGGCGCGTTCTCGGGCATTTGGGTGGCTTCGGTGGAGTCGGGCTCCCCGGCCGACCGGGTCGGCATCCAGCCCGGGGACATCATCGTGGAGATCGAAAACATCGTGGTCGCGGTCAACGGCACCATGAAGGAATATTGCGAGATTTTGGCCAGCCGGGCTCCGCACGACCCCATCAAGGTCAAAGTGTTGCGCCTGGAGACCGGCGAAGTGCTGGTCGGCACCCTGAACACCGACCAAAAGTTGTCGGTGGACTTCACCCTGGATCTGGGCGGCGGGGCCCCGAGCGACGGTCAAAACCCGGGCGGCGGCGCGCCCAGCGGCGGAGCCCCGGCCACGGGCGACGATTATGTCATCCTCACCGACGACACCCAGGCCATCGGCGTCAAGGTGCCCCCGGCCTGGGCCAATCAGGTGGACGGGTCGTTGTGGCGCACCACCTGGACCAAAGGCGACGGCAGTTCGTACGAAGTGGTCGCGGCCAGCGTGGTGGCCGCGCCGGACCTGACCGCCTTCAACAACCTCAACGGCCCCGGCGTGTGGGTCGCGGCCTCGCGCGACTTCGGCCGCATCGGAGGCTACGCTCAGTTGCTCGAGGGCACCCAGAGTTGGTTCACTTCGTGCACTTTGAGCGATAGCGGCGATTACGACGACACCTTGTACGAAGGCGCTTACCATCTGTGGGAACGCTGCGGCGACACGGGCCGCATCGCGTCGGTGGTGGTCGCGGCGCGGCCCAAGCAGAATCCGACCGCGTTCCTGGTGCTGGTCATCGTGAATGTGGATCCCACCGCCTCCGACGCGGTGGATGTGGTCAGCCTCATCCTCGATTCCTTTGAGGTCATCGGCTCGTTGCCGTGAGTCGCAACCCGCGGGCCCGGGTCACGCGCCGGGCGCAGACGCACCAGGCGGAGCCGCGCCCTCGCGGCTCCGCCTGGCGTTTGGGGAGGCTGCCACGCCCGCGTCGCGGGCGGTGGGCCCAAGCGAGGGGGACCCGAACTTACGGGCCCGCGTGGATGCTCTGGACCAGCGCGTCCAGCCAATCCAGATCCGGCGTGAACGCGCTGGGGCTCAGCGTGTCCAGCAGCGTCGCGGCCTGGTTGTTGTACGCGTCGATGCCCGCGGGATCGTCCAGCGGAGGCGGCGGCGCGAAGGCCTGCGCGTTGGTGTTGGCCGCCGGGTCCGGCGCGGAGGGCAGAATCGTGGCCTGCACGGGGAAGGTGACATAGACCGCGTACTGGCCGTCGTTGGTGTAGCCGCGGAACACATAGCGCAATTCCGCGTTGTTGACGAATTGCGCTCCCTGGCCGTGCATTTCCAGCGTCCGGTCTCCCGAGCCGTTCTGGAAGGACAGTTTCTTGCTGCGCGTCTGGAAGATCACCGCCGCGCCCTGCTCCTCGGGCGGAAACGCGAAGCGCCCCAAAGTCTGCTGGGCCAGGGCCACGGGGATGATGTCCACACAGCCCTGCTCGCAGAAGGTGTCTTGGGGCGAGGTGGCAAAGCGGGTGATGGCGATGGTGGTCATGTTGCCGCCCATGAGCGCGTCCAGCGCGTAACCGAACTGGGCCTGAAAACCCTGCAGGTTCAGGTTCGTCCATCCGCTGGGGATGGTCAGGCTGGATTGTCCGAAGGACACCGTCCGTCCGGCCGGAGGTGCGGCCGCGACCGTAGGGGGATCCACCGCAGCCACGGCGGGCGTGTCGGTGGGCGGCAGGACCGCGGGCGGGCCCGCGTCGGCCTGGGGCGTGAGGTTGACATTGATCTCGCAAGCCAGGGCGAGAAACGCGAGGGCTATCCACAGCCCAATCGAACGAAAACGCATGATTCACCTCCTACGGGCATAAACTGCTGCTGCCGAGCAATTCGAGATAAGGGAACACACCCTGGCCCGGCACCTGCACATTCAACAGTTTCAGCGTGCCGATTTCGGGCCCTTTGAAGTAGTACGAACCCTCGAACGAGGTCGCATTGCCGTTGAATTGCAGCGCGATGTAGCCCAAACCGGTGCTGATGTGGGTGTCGTGGAAGGTGCCCGAGTCGCTCAGCACCGTTTGGCCGCTTTCGTGCACCAGAGTGAAGGTGTACCCGTTGCCGTTCAGATCCAGGTACGCACAATACGAGGCCACGGGCGAACCGCCCACGACGGGGCCCTTGTAACGGGTCACGGTGCCGAATTGGGTGACCAGTTCCTGCACCGAAGGGTCGCCGATGGTGAGGGTCGCGGTCTCGCCGGGCTGCACCTGCACCACCTGCGGCGCGAGATAGCCCGTGATGGTGCGTCCGCCCGCATCCCAGAAGCCGATGCCGGGCATGACCGAGTACACCACGCCGGGCACCAGGTCGCTCACCGTCAGCGTGCCCCCGCCCGACGGGATGACCTGATTCATCGCCAGGATGACATCCTCCTGCACCCGCTGGCCGGTCTGCGGGTCGTCGTACATGAACTTCAAACTCACCACCGGGAAGGACGACTGGTTGACCACCACCAGCGTGCCGGGCTGGGCCGGGGGCTGAGCGGGCGCGCCGCCGGGGTCGTTGCCCGTGTCGCCGCTCTCGTCGGGGTTGAACACGATGTCGCCGGGCGGATATTCGGGCTGATACTCGGGCGGCAGTTCCACGATGTCGTCCCCGCCGTCGTCGCAGTTGGGGTAGCAAATCACGGGCGGGTCGTCCTGGCCGCCGGGGTTGTCGGGGGACGAGCCTCCGGGTGGGGCCGAGCCGCCGCCGGGAGGCGC
>JAADEN010000026.1 GCA_013153375.1 Chloroflexota bacterium
GCGAAACTTGGGTGGGCATTGTGGGGTCTCCTAAAATTATCAACCAAACAAGAAGGGCAACACCAAGGAGATTTATGGATATGCAACCAGCGATGGCCCCGGCAAACCCGGACAGCGTTATGCGGCTACGGAGATTTTGGCCGTGTTAGAGGTTCCAGAAGCGGGGATGCGCGGCCTTGAATAAAGGTACATTTCGGGCCCGAAGGTATCATTATTCGACCAATAAAGGCACTCTTGTACCACATCCTGCCAAACTGCCCCCCTCACACCTGCAGGGCCCATAGCACCCACAGGCCGATCATGAGCAGACCCAGGACGAAGCGCACCACGAAGGCCCAGCCGCAGCCGATGAGGTAGCCTTTGGACGCGCGCCAGGCCTGCTCCCAGTCGCGGCGGCGCCAGTACTCCACGGCCAGCAGCGCCAGCGGCCCCAGCAGCAGCCCGCCGATGGGCGGCCACAGCCAGGTGCCCACCAGGGCCGCGGCAATGGCGACCGCGATGCTCACCCACGACGCGCCGCCCTTGGCCGCGCCCACGCTCATGGCTATATTGTCCGCCACCACCGCGATGAGCATGAGCACCGTGATGGCCGCGAAGTAGCCCCAGCCCGCGAAACCCACGCTGAAGCCGTAGGCCAGCGCGGCCAGCCAGATGATCACATTGCCCGGGAAGATGGGCACCACCAGGCCCACCAGCCCGACCAGCATCACCAGAAAGATGGCGCTGTGCCACAGCACCCGCAGCCCTTGTTCCATGCACGCGCTCCTTACCAGGGTTGTTTTCAGTATACCAGCCCGGCCCCCGCAAAGGGCATCCACCGCGTCCAGGCTTTAAAAAACAAATGCCCGTGGTTGCCTGCCACGGGCCGAGCGGACGCCGCGCGGGCGGCGTTACCGCGTGGCCTTGCGCGTCGCCTTGGCCGCCGACCGCACCGCGCGGCGCTCCCGGCGCGGGGTCTCTTCCGCGGGCAGGCCCACGGGTTGCGACTTCTGCCGCATCTCCAGGCTCAGCGTCGTCGCCGCGGTCATGATGAAGTGATTGACGAAGGGATCGAACCACATGGTCCACCTCCTCATTCCTCGGGTCGCAGCCCGAGCAGGATGGGAGCCTTCTGGCTCCGGCGCCCTTACTATACCAGGCTTGTGTAAGAGCGATATTAAAATCGTTCCAAATTCGCCGATTTGTTTTTTGGGCCCTGTGCTGCGAGGGGCTAACCGTCAATCTGTCGGATAACTCTCCGAGGCGGGCCGGGCGCCCGCCGCGGGTACAATAGAGCCAACCGCGATCCCTTCGCCTGCCGGCCCAAAAGGAGATGTCCCCATGACCCAACCCCCGCTGACCCCTGACGCGCTGGAGCGCATCCGCCGCGCGGTGGACGACGCGCTGCAGGGCTTCCACGGCTTCGCGCCCCTGCCCCTGGAGCCGCCGCCCCCGCCCGGCCCTGAGACCATCGCCCGCTACATTGACCACACCCTGCTCAAGCCCGAGGCCACGCCCGACGACATCGCCCGCCTGTGCGCCACGGCCCGGGAGTTCGGCTTCGCGTCGGTGTGCGTGAACCCGCGCTTCGTGCCCCAGGCCGTGGCCGCGCTGCGCGCGACGCCCGTCGCGGTGTGCACCGTGGTCGGCTTCCCCCTGGGCGCGACGACCACCGGGGCCAAGGTCCACGAGGCGCAAGAGGCCCTGGACGCGGGCGCGACGGAACTGGACATGGTGCAGGCCGTGGGTCTGCTCAAGGCCGGCCTTTACCGGGCCGTGGCCGAGGACATCGCCGCGGTGGTGGGCGTGGCCCATCCGCGGGGCGCGCGGGTCAAGGTCATCCTCGAGACCGCGCTGCTCACCCCCGAGGAGATCGCGGCCGCGTGCTTCGTGGCCCAGGCCGCGGGCGCGGACTTCGTCAAGACCTCCACGGGCTTCGGGCCGGGCGGCGCGCGCGTCGAGGATGTGGCCCTGATGCGGGCCGCGGTGGGCCCGAACCTGGGCGTCAAAGCCTCGGGCGGCGTGCGCACCTACGAGCAGGCCCTGGCCATGATCGCCGCGGGCGCGACCCGCATCGGCGCCAGCGCGGGCGACCGTATCGTGCGCCAGGCCCAGGGCCGGGAGGAGTGACATGGACCTGCACGGCCAGGTCGCGCTGGTCACGGGCGGAGCCCACCGGGTCGGACGCATGTTGGTATTGGCCCTGGCCCGCGCCGGGGTGCATGTGGCCGTGCACTACGGCCGCTCCGCGGAGGCCGCCCGCGAGACCGTGGCCTTGGCCCGGCGCCACGGCGTGCGGGCCGCGGCCTTCCAGGCCGACCTCACCCAGGCCCCGGCCGCCGCGGCCCTGTTCCGCCAGGTGCAGGAGGCCCTGGGCACGCCCCGCATCCTGGTCAACTCCGCGGCCGCGTTCGTACCCGGCCAGGTGCGCGACACGACCCTGGAGAACTGGGATCTGCACCTGAACCTCAACCTGCGCGCGCCCTTCCTGCTCACCCAGGCCTTTGCCCGGGCCGTGGGCGCGGGCCCCGGCAAGGTGGTCAACATCACCGACTGGCGCGCGGTCTATCCGGGCCAGAAGTACCTGGCGTACACCATCAGCAAGGCCGGGCTCATCACCCTGACCCACATGGCGGCGCGGGAACTCGCGCCCGGCGTACAGGTCAACGCGCTGGCCCTGGGCGTGGTGCTGCCGCCCCCCGACCGCGACGCCGCGTATCTGCAGCGGCTGGTGCAGCGCACGCCGGCCGGCCGCGCCATCCGGGAGGACGAGGTCACGGACGCGCTGCTGTTTTTGCTGCGCAACGACGCGGTCACGGGCGAGGTGCTGTTTTTGGACGGCGGCGCGCACCTGGTGCACGGCTGAGGCCCGGTCGGGCCTCACAACTCCCGTTCGTCGGACCAATGGGAGGGGGCGCGGCCCGCGGGCGGGATCACGGGCCGGGCGTCCAGCAGGCCCAGCGCGTACAGCAGCGAGACCACCACGCGCGCGGTCGCGCCCCAGATGAGCGCGGCGGGCCAATGGAAGTAGTAAGTGGGCACCAGCACGCCGTGCACCCGCCGCCAGCGGCGCTCCAGGTGCCGCGGGTCGGCCAGCCAGGCCAGGGGCACGGTGAAGGCCTGGGCCACCTCCGCGGGCTGCAGACGCAGCGGCCAGGGCCACTCGGTCACCCGGCCCACCCAGGGATGCACCCAATAATTGCTGGCCGTGCGGTGGGGCGGCAGCGCGAGCCACGGCGCGACCACCGCGGCGGGGATGCCCACCTCCTCGTGGGTCTCCCGCAGCGCGGCGTGCTGCGCGGTGGGGTCCGCGGGCTCCACCCGGCCGCCGGGGAAGGACACCTGCCCGCTGTGGGGGTCGTGGGGGTGCCGGGCGCGGCGGATGAACAGCAAATGCCAGCCCTCGGGCCCGGGCACGAAGGGCACCAGCACGGCCGCGGGCCGCGCGGCCGCGGGCAGGGCCGCGCCGTAGGGGTCCACC
>JAADEN010000230.1 GCA_013153375.1 Chloroflexota bacterium
TGGCCGTGGCCCGGCCCGCGGCCGATCGGGTGCAGGTGTGGGTCGAGGCGCCCGCGGACGGCTGGCTGCTGCTGGCCGAGCAGGCCTATCCGGGCTGGCGCGCCGCGGTGGACGGCGAACCCGCGCCCGTGTACATCGCGGAGTACGCGCTCATGGCCGTGCCCGTGCCCGCGGGCGCGCATACGGTGACCTGGGTGTACCGTCCCGCGTGGTGGCCGGGGGTGGGGTGGGTCAGCCTGCTGGGCGGCGCGCTGCTGGCGGCCCTGGCGTATGCCCCGCGGCGCGATGCCCGTCCTTCCTCGGCTCGCCGGCAGACGCGACGCGCGTTTCTGCGGCCCGGGCCCACAAAGGAACAATCCTCCCAATAAGTGACCAATCGCGGGTGCGCGACGGGCCAAATTGGCGTATAATGGGAAGGTCGCCGCGCGCCCCCAGGGCTTGCGGCGCATTGTTGGATGCCATCTTGTTGCAAGGAGCAATGCCATGACCCGACCGTTTACCCCCACGCCCCTCAAGCGCCGTTATCCGGTGCCCTCGGACATCGAGATCGCGCAAGAGGCCGAACTCAAGCCCATTACCCAGGTGGCCGAAGAGGCCGGCATTCTGCCCGAAGAACTGGAACTGTACGGCCCCTACAAGGCCAAGGTCAAACTGGAGATTTTGGAGCGCCTGAAGGACCGGCCCAACGGCAAGTACATCGTGGTGACCGCGATCACGCCCACGCCCCTGGGCGAGGGCAAGACCACCACCACGGTGGGTCTGAGCCAGGCCCTGGGCGCGCACCTGGGCCAGCGGGTGTTCACGGCCATCCGGCAGCCCAGCATGGGCCCCACTTTCGGCATCAAGGGCGGCGCGGCCGGTGGCGGTTACAGCCAGGTCATCCCCATGGAGGACTTCAACCTGCACCTCACCGGCGACATCCACGCGGTGAGCATCGCCACCAACTTGCTGGCCGCGGCCCTGGACACCCGCATGTTCCACGAGTGGCGGCAGAGCGACGAGGCCCTGTTCCGCCGCCTGTTCCCGGTGAAGAACGGCGTGCGGCAGATTCCGCGGGGCTACCGCTACCGCATGGAGAAGTTGGGCATCAAGCCTGAGGACCTGGACCACCTCACGCCTGAGCAGCGCCGCAAACTGGTGCGCCTGGATGTGGACCCCTCCACCATCACCCTGCGCCGGGTGGTGGATGTGAACGACCGCCTGCTGCGGGAGATCGAGATCGGCCTGGGGCCCGACGAGAAGGGCTTCACCCGCCGCACGGGCTTCGACATCAGCGTGGCCAGCGAGATCATGGCCATCCTGGCCCTGGCCACCAGCCTCAAGGACCTGCGGGAGCGCCTGGGCCGCATCGTGGTGGGCCTGGACCGGGAAGGCAACCCCGTCACCGCGGAGGACCTGGCCGTGGCCGGCGCGCTCACCGTGCTGATGAAGGACGCGCTCAAGCCCAACCTGATGCAGACCCTGGAAGGCACGCCCGTGTTCGTGCACGCGGGGCCCTTCGCCAACATCGCGCACGGCAACAGTTCCATCGTCGCGGACTACATCGCGCTCAAACTGGCCGACTATGTGGTCACCGAGGCCGGCTTCGGCGCGGACATCGGCTTCGAGAAGTTCGCGGACATCAAGACCCGCTACTCGGGCCTGACGCCCAACGCGGCCGTCATGGTGGCCACCGTGCGCGCGCTCAAGATGCACGGCGGCGGCCCCAAGGTCTCGCCGGGCAAGCCTCTGGACCCGGCCTACACCCAGGAGAATCTGGAACTGCTGCGGGCCGGCCTGCCGAACCTGATCCACCACATCCAGACCGTGCGCAAGTACGGCATCCCTGTGGTGGTGGCCATCAACGCGTTCTCCACCGACACCCCGGCCGAGCACGAACTCATCCGCCAGGCCGCGCTGGAGGCCGGCGCGTTCGACGCGGTGGTCAGCCGCCACTGGGAGTTGGGCGGCGAAGGCGCGGTGGACCTGGCCAAGGCGGTGATGAAGGCCACCGAGCAGCCGTCCGAGTTCCGCTTCCTGTACGACCTGGATCTGCCCATCAAGGAGAAGATCGAGATCATCGCCCGGGAGGTATACGGCGCGGACGGCGTGGACTTCGAGCCTCTGGCCGAGGAGCGCATCGCGGAGTACACGCGGCTGGGCTACGACAAACTGCCCATCTGCATCGCCAAGACGCACCTGAGCATCAGCCACGACCCGAACCTCAAGGGTGCGCCGCGGGGCTTCCGGGTGCCCGTGCGTGACATCCGCCTGTCCGCGGGCGCGGGCTTCCTGTACCCGCTGGTGGGCAAGATTCGCACCATGCCGGGCCTGCCCACCCGCCCCGCGTACATGAATGTGGACCTGGACCTGGAGACGGGCCGGGTCGTGGGCCTGTTCTAACCCAAACTTGGGGGACGCCCTCCGGCGGGGCCGAGTTGCGCCCCGTTGCCCACCGCCCGAGCGGGCCGCGCCAGCGGTTCGCCCGGGCGGTGTTGGTTTGGCAGAAATCAAGGGGTATTTTCCGCCCTTTTTTGCGCCCGTCCGCTTGTTTGAAAAGCGCGGCGTTATGCGCTCGTTTATATCAAAAATTGCGTGGTTTCCCGCGGAAAAGCGAGACAAAAGACCCGCGGCGACGAAAGGGGCGCCGGGACGGCAAATTTTGGTATAATGAGTGCTGAAAGTGTGGCGTGTTCATAAAGCATCGTGACCGTGGACGAAGCGCGGCCTGGGAGCCGAAGCCGGCCCCGCCGCGTGGGCCGTGCGTTGCGCCGCGTGAGGCTCGGATGAAAGACCTCAAATCGTATCTCGGATTGCTGGTGTACCCCCTCGGGTTCCAGGTTTGGTTGACCTTCAGCGCAGCCATCCTGCTGAGCATCAAGTCCCGCTCCCTGCCGGCGCGTTTGCTCCTCTACTCGATTCCCCTTTATCTGGCTTTCGAACTCCTTTCCGTCGTGGTCCACTTGGGGGCCCTGCTCAAAGAGCGTTACGACTGGGCCAACATCCTGCTGGCCGTCAATGTCGCGGGCCTGGTGGGCTATATCGCTTTCGTGCTTGTGGCCATCAACCTGGTTTTGCACCGATGAAACCCGGGCTCGTCTTCGCGCTTTGGCTCCTGCTCGCGGCCGCGTGCACCTCCGAGATGCGTCCGAGCACGATGTTCATGTCCGGGCGCATCAGGGCCGGGTCATCGCCATCCCCGGGTATCGCGTCCAGGTGGTGGCGGTCCACGCCGCGGCTGGGATGGTCGCCCTGGCGGTCCGTCGCTCCCCGGATCGTTAGCAATCGCCTCGCCCCGCGGCGACGCGCCCCGGCCGGCGTTCAGGCCCGGCACAGCGATCGCCGCGGGGCCCCATAGGATGGAATCCCCATGAACCACCAACCGCAACCTCCGCAGCGGGCCACGCCCGCGTCCCGTTCCCTGTCGTCGG
>JAADEN010000114.1 GCA_013153375.1 Chloroflexota bacterium
TGGGCAGGGGGCCGTACGGCCCCCTGCCCAGGGGTTAAAGGCGTCAGACGCCTTCCCTATCGAAGGTCAGGGCTGCGCGATGGAGTAGACCATGTAGAAAGCCGGCGCGATGGGGTTGTAGTACCAGCCCTCGACCCAGCGCTGTTCATAGTGGCGGCCGGTGACCACAGCCAAGCGGATAGCCGGCGCGTTCTCGTAGTCCAGCAAAGTCAGTTGCTTGTAGATCTCGGCCCGCTTGGCGGGATCGGTCTCGGCCACGCCCTTGTTGACCAGTTCCGCGAACTGCTGTTTCAGATCGTCGGGCATGTTCTGCCGCGAAGCATAGGTGCCCACCAGGAAGGGTTGCGCCCAGTTGTGCGGGTCGTGGATGTCTTCGATCCACCCGCTGATGAAGATGGGCACCCGGCTGGCCCGCACCTCACGCAAGAAGGCCGGCCACGGCAAGCCCACGATCTCGATGCGGAACTTGGGATCGATGTCCGCGAAGTTGGCTTGCAGAATCTGAGCCACGGTCTGGCGGGTCACATTGCCCGTGTTGTACACGATCTGGAAGCGGAAGCCATTCTCCCAGACCTGGCCATCCCAGGCCTGCTGGAGTTCTTCGACGCACTTGTCGGGGTCGTAGGTGTAATGCGGCAAGGTGGGGTCATAGCCCAACATGCCCGGGATCAGCGGACCCACATTCTGGATGCCTTCACCCGCGAGCGCGTCCTGGATGTAGGTGTCCCAGTCGAAGCAGTAGTTGAAGGCCTTGCGGACATGGATGTCGGAGAAGAAGTCGGGCGGAATGCCGTTGCCATCCAGTTTGCCGCTGCCGATGTAGGGGTTCCCACCTTCGGTGTTGATGTTGAACACGAAGAACGCGTCGGTGCGGAACACGGTGGGGAAGCCCTTGAACAGGCGCAGGCGCTCGTCCGGATGGTCGGGGTGCGGCGCGCATTCGAACTTCTCGGCGTCGGTGTTCCAAGTGCAGACCTCGCCGACCAGCGCGTCGGCCTGGACGATGTTCTGCCGCGGCACACCGGCGAAGTCCGCGTCACCCGCCTGCAACATGGCGAAGCGGGTGCCCCATTCGGGCACGATCTTGATCACGATGTTCTCGATGGACGCGGCCGTGGGGCCGTCGGGATAGATCGGCACACCCAGTTCCTCACGCCAGAAGTTGGGATTGCGCTTGAGCACGATCTCCTCGCCCGGCGTCCAGTGATCCAACATGTACGGGCCCGTACCGTTAGTCACTTTGGCCAGAGGCGCGGTTTCCGAGTCCACGCCGTAGTAGTCCGCCCAGGTGTCGCAGCTGCCGTCCCAGGTGCCGTTCTCGATGGACCAGTCCTTGTCGATGATGGAGCCCCACGATTGGGCCAGGGTGGCCAGGAACGGCGCCCAAGGCTGGGCCAGATGGAAGGTCACGGTCCAGTTCTCGTTGTCGTAGGTGATGACCTCGTTGACGACCCGCTCGCAGACCTCCTTCAGCTTCGCGGGGTCCTCTTGCTTCAAAGCCTCGCGGTCATCCACGACATCGGGGTTGATGAGCTCGGCCACATCGTACACGCCGGTGCCGAAGAAAGGCTCCGTGAACAACCATTGGGGCGACCAGCTACCACCCTGGAGAATGCCCCGCTGGAAGGTGTACGCCACATCCTCGGGCGTCAAATCGTTGCCGTTCTGGAATTTGATGCCCTTGCGAATGTAGAAAGTGTAAGTGGTGCCGTCCTCGGAGATTTCCCACTTTTCGGCGATGGAAGGTACGAACTCGGTGGCCTTCTCGCGGTTGTAGGTGATGAGTTGGTCGTAGATGTTCATGATGACCTCATCACCCTGGCTCTCGTAGTTCCACGCCGGATCCAGGGTGTCCGCATCGCCGATGCCCGCCACGACCAGCGTGTCCGGGTGCGACGATTTGAACTCCACTTTCTCGGGCTCCGGCGTCACCTCCACGATTTGGGTGACCACCACTTGTTGGCCTTCTTTTTCCACGACCTGGGTGACCACCACGGTCTTCACGATTTCCTGGCCCCCGCAAGCGGCCAGCACCAGCGCCACCAGGGCCAGGGCCACGAGCGACAGCCAAATCGATTTGCGTTTCATGGATTCTCCTCCTTCAAAAGGTGAGGATGCGGTACCGACACCGAAAGAAAAGGGATAGAAATCTCCGCACGCACCTCCTTTTTGTGAGGATGTGCCTTTACGGCCGAGTTTAGATCAGATGGCACGCGACCCAATGCCGCGGCGCGACCTCCCGCAACTCCGGTTCACGCTCAGCGCACACGGCCTCGGCCAGCGGGCAGCGGGTCCGAAACCGACAGCCACTGGGAGGATTGACCGGACTGGGGACATCGCCTTGCAAAATCTCCCGTTGCTTCTCGCGCTCTTTTTTAGGATCAGGCACCGGAACCGCGGACAACAAAGCCTTGGTGTACGGATGCAAGGGATGTTGATAAAGTTCATCACGGTCCGCGAGTTCCACGATCTTGCCCAGATACATCACCGCGGTGCGATCGGAAATATGGCGCACCATACTCAAATCGTGGGCGATGAACAAGTAAGTAAGACGGAACTTCTGTTGCAGTTCCTGGAGCAAATTCACCACTTGCGCCTGAATGGAAACATCCAGCGCCGAAATGGGTTCGTCCAGCACGATGAAGTCGGGTTGCAGGGCCAGGGCGCGCGCAATGCCAATGCGCTGCCGTTGGCCGCCCGAGAACTCGTGCGGGTAGCGGTTGATGTGCGAAGGGCGCAGGCCCACCAGGGTCAACAGTTCCTTGACCCGCTCCTCCCGTTCCTGCGGCGAGCCGATGCCGTGCACCAACAAAGGCTCGGCGATGATCTGCCCCACGCTCATGCGCGGGTTGAGGGAAGCGTAAGGGTCTTGAAAAACCATCTGAATGTGGCGGCGCATACGCCGCAACTCTTTGCCTTTGAGATCGGTGAGATCGACCTCCTGGGCGTGCCCGTTGCCGTTGTGCACCCGCAAGAGCACCCGCCCACGAGTAGGCTTGTAGAGCCGCACGATGGTGCGTCCCAAAGTAGATTTTCCACACCCGCTCTCACCCACCAGACCCAGAGTCTCGCCAGGATAGATGTGCAGCGATACGCCGTCCACGGCCCGCACGGCTCCCACCTGCCGCTGGATGATGATGCCGCGGCGGATGGGAAAATGCTTGACCAGGTTTTCGACCCGCAACAAGGGTTGCGAACGAGCGGTAGCGTCGGTGGTCTGGCTCATGATCGCAGCGCTCCCGTCTCCAAATCCACCCAGCAGGCCACGCGGTGGCCCGGCTGGATCTCCACCAAAGGCGGCCGCTGAGTCCGGCACTCGGGTCGCACATAGGTGCAACGCGGGGCAAAGGGACAGCCCTGGGGCATCTGGAGCAGATCGGGCGGCAGGCCCTCGATGGTCTCCAAGGGACGCCCCGCTTCTTCGTCCATACGCGGCAACGACCGCAACAACGCCCGGGTGTACGGATGCTGAGGATGCTCGTACAACTCGTCCACCGGCGCGTCTTCCATGATGAGCCCCGCGTACATCACGATGACCCGGTCGGCCAAGCCCGCGACTACGCCTAAATCGTGGGTGATCCAAATCAGGGCCATGCCCAATTCGTCGCGCAGCCGTTTGACCAGGTCGACGATCTGGGCCTGAATGGTCACATCCAGGGCCGTGGTCGGCTCATCCGCGATGAGCACGGTGGGCTGGCAGGCCAAAGCCATGGCGATCATGGCCCGCTGGCGCATGCCGCCCGAAAACTGATGCGGATAATCGTCCACACGCTTTTGGGGCTCGGGAATGCCGACCATGTGCAGCAATTCGATGGCCCGCTCACGCGCTTCCTTCTTGCCCATGTGAAGGTGCAGCATCAGCGGCTCCATAATCTGAAAGCCAATGGTCAGCACCGGGTTCAAGGAAGTCATCGGATCTTGGAAGATCATCGCGATTTCCTTGCCCCGAATGCGCCGCATCTCTTTTTCGGGCAATTTGAGCAAATCCTGGCCCTTAAACCAAACCTCTCCACCCACAATGCGCGCGGGTGGAGAGGGCAGCAGGCGCAACACCGACAGCACGGACACGCTTTTACCCGAGCCGCTTTCGCCTACTACACCGATGGTTTGGCCTTGATGCAGGCGGTAGGATATGCCGTTGACGGCATGGACCACGCCTTCTTCGGTGACGAACTCGGTGCGCAAATCCCGAATGTCTAAGACGGCCGTTTGTGCATCCAAAGGAGGCTCCTTGGGGCAATTTTGGAAAAAGTGTACCGCGAATACGCGCCTCTGTCAAAGCGCTTCGCTTTTTTGGAATCATTTTGAACGCCCAAAGAGGCTCTCGCCGATTCCAAAGGCAGGCCGAGCCGCCTCGCAAGCCCGAGGCGGGCAGCGGAAGGCCGCCCCTCACCCCACCCGGGGCAGGTGGCGCTTGAGCCGCGGGACGATGGCCAGGGCCCGGGCCGCGCCCACCGCGGCCGCGTGCAAGGGGCGGTCCACCAGGTAGGCCGGCACGCCCAGTTCCTTGGTCAGCAGGCGGTCCATGCCCCGCAGCAGCGCGCCGCCGCCCGTCAGGGCCACGCCCCGGTCGATGATGTCCGACACCAACTCGGGGGGGCTTTGCTCCATCACCCGCCGGATGGTCTCCAACACCTCTTGCAGCGGTTCGTACACGGCCTCGACGATCTCGCTGGTGGTCAGCGTCACGGGCCGGGGCAGGCCGCTCACCTGATCCTGGCCCTGGATCTCCATGCTCAACTCTTCGTCCAGGGGCACCGCGGCGCCGATTTCCTTCTTCACCCGCTCCGCGGTGGGCTGGCCGATGATGAGGCCGTACTTCTTGCGCACATACGCCACGATGGCCTCGTCCAGGGCCAGGCCGCCCTTGCGCAGCGTGTCCGCGCTGACGATGCCGTAGAGCGCGATGACCGCGGCCTGGGTCGCGCCCGCGCCCATGGTCACCACCATGTTGCCCGCGGGCGAACCGATGGGCAAATCCGCGCCGATGGCCGCGGCCAGGGGCGTCTGGATCAGATACGCCTCCCGTGCGCCGGCCCGCAGCACGGCCTCGTACACCGCGCGGCGCTCCACGCTGGTCACGCCGTGGGGCACGGTGATCATCACTCGGGGCCGAAACAGCCACGACGCGCCCGCGGTCTTGCGCAGCAAATAACGCAGCAGGCTCTCGGTGATCTCGTAGTAGGCAATGACCCCGTTCTGCAGCGGACGGATGACCTCCAACCCCTCGGGCACCCGCCCCAGCATGGCCGCGGCCTCGTCGCCCGAGGCCACCAGTTTCGGGCGGTCCTCGTCCCAGCCGATGACGGCCAGGGTCGCCTCCTCCAACAGCACCTGCTGCGCGTCCGCGATGCGGGTGCGCTCGGTGCCTAAATCAATGCCCAGGTCACGGGTGAAGAATGGGGACATAGGGTCCTGCACAAAAAGGGGGGTGGTCCGGGGGATGGGCTCCGCGCGGGCCGGGGAGCAAGGACACGGCCGCGCGCGACTTTTCGCCGCGCGCGGCCGGGGGACGCGTTACGCGTGCTCGTCCGCGCCGCTGCCCGGGGTGGGCATGGCGCTGCGTTGGCGACGACGGTAGCGGCGCACGGCCTCCAGGCGCAGGTTGGCCCGCCGCAGCGCGGCCAGGGCCGCGAGGTAAGCCTCCTGATCCGCAGGCCCTTCGGCCAGCAGGCGCTCGGCCCGCTCTTTGGCGGCCTGAGCCCGGGCCTCGTCAATCTCGTCCACATGCTCCGCGGCGTCGGCCAGCACGATGACCTTGTCGGGCTGCACCTCCGCGAAGCCGCCCACGATGGTGAACACTTCCTCCTGGTCGCCGCGCTTGACATGCATGAAGCCGGGCTTGAGGGTGGTGAGCAGCGGCGCGTGGTCGGGCAAAATGCCCATCTCGCCCAACGCGCCCGGCAGCACCACCATGTCGGCTTCGCCGGACCAAACCAGCCGGTCTTGCGATACCACTTCCACTTTCAACGGCATGGTCGCCTCCTACACCCGGCGTGCGGGTGCGTTTGGGCTATCCGCCCGCGGCCTGGATCTCGGCCAGCATGCGCTCGCCCTTCTCCCGGGCCTCGTCGATGGTGCCCACCATGTAGAACGCCTCTTCGGGCAGGTCGTCGTGCTTGCCCTCCAGGATCTCGCCGAAGCCGCGGATGGTCTCCTTGAGGGAGACATAGCGCCCCTTGAGGCCGGTGAACTGCTCGGCCACATGGAAGGGCTGGGAGAAGAAACGCTCGATCTTGCGGGCCCGGGCCACGATGATCTTGTCCTCTTCGCTCAATTCTTCCACGCCCAGGATGGCGATGATGTCCTGCAGGTCCTTGTAGCGCTGGAGCACCCGCTTGACCTCTTGCGCGACCTCGTAGTGGTCTTCGCCCACGAACTCGGGCTCCAGGATGCGGGAGGTCGAGGCCAGCGGATCCACCGCGGGATAAATGCCCTTGGCCGCGATGGCCCGCTCCAGGGTAATGGTCGCGTCCAGGTGGGCGAAGGTGGCCACGGGCGCGGGGTCGGAGTAGTCGTCCGCGGGCACATACACGGCCTGCATGGAGGTGATGGAACCCCATTTGGTGGAGGTGATGCGCTCTTGCAACATGCCCATCTCGGTGGCCAGGGTGGGTTGGTAGCCCACCGCGGAGGGCAGGCGACCCAGCAACGCGGACACCTCCGCGCCGGCCAGCGCGTAGCGGAAGATGTTGTCGATGAACAGGAGCACATCCTTGCCCTGATCGCGCAGCCACTCGGCCATGGTCACGCCCGTCAGGGCCACGCGCAGGCGCACGCCGGGCGGCTCGTTCATCTGGCCGTACACCAGCACCGTGTCCTTGAGCACGCCCGACTCTTTCATTTCGCGATAGAGTTGGGTGCCTTCCCGGGTGCGCTCGCCCACGCCCGCGAACACCGAGTTGCCCGCGTGGTAACGGGCGATGTTGTGGATGAGTTCCATGATGATGACGGTCTTGCCCACGCCCGCGCCGCCGAAGATGCCCGTCTTACCGCCCTTGGTGAAGGGCGCGATGAGGTCGATGGCCTTGATGCCCGTCTCCAGCACCTCGACCCGCACCGATTGCTCTTCGAACTTGGGCGCGGGGCGATGGATGGGGTAGTAGGTGTCGGTCTCGGGCGCGGGGCCGCCATCGATGGGATCGCCCAACACATTGAACATGCGGCCCAAAATGGCGGGTCCCACGGGCACCGAGATGGGCGCGCCCAGGGCCTTGGCCGTCATGCCGCGGCGCAGGCCGTCGGTGGGGCCCATGGCCACGGTGCGCACCAGGCCGCGGCCCATGTGCTTTTGCACTTCCAGGACCAGGCGCTCGTTGGTGGCGTCGTTGAACACCTCGATGGCCTCGTACACGCGAGGCATCTGCTCCTCGGGGAAGGCGACATCCACGACGCCGCCCAGAATTTGCACGATACGACCTTCGACGAATTCGGGCATGGGGTTCCTCCTAAAGCAAATAATCATCAAAATCAGGGTAGGCCCCAAATAAAAGGGCTCTATCTGGCTTGTCTCAATTCAGTTTTTGTAAAAGTGCCTCCAAGGCTTTGATTAACTCCGGTATGGACTCAAGCGTCGTCTCCCAGACGATTTCCCAATCCACACCATGGTAGTGATGGATAAGCAAATTTCGCATGCCGACAATATCACTCCATGGAATTTCCGGTGCCTGACGCCTGACCTCCGCAGGGATATAACGAGCCGCCTCGCCGACAATTTCCAACGCTCGTAACAAAGCGTATTGGGTAGGCCAATCGGCCTGCAGATCCTCAAAAGAAAGGGGCTCGATCAACTCCTGAGCACGGCGCGCATTGAGCAACATGTCGTTCAAATACTGAATTACATCCCGCTCACTCATACTTCCACGGCTTCCTGCAAAATCACGGGACGCAACCGTGGCTTCAACGTTTTCTTCAGTGTGAGATCAACCGGTACGCCCAACACCTCGCTCAACCTGCGCTGCAACGCTACGACCTCGAACAAATTCGGCGTCTCCGCGAAAGTCACCAGCACATCCACATCGCTGTCGGGCCGCGCCTCGCCGCGCACATACGAGCCGAAAATCTCCAGCGTGGCCACATGGAAACGCTCGCGCAGTTCCGGCATCACCGCGCGCAGACGCCGCCGGATTTCGTCCAGATTTAGTTCCGATGCTTGTGCCGTACTATGCATGATGCTCTCTTCACGATGCCGAAGGCGTTTGCATTTGCAAAACCTTGGCCTGTATGCTCTCCAATAGCATATCTCGCAAAAAGGTGCTGGCGTTCAAAATCTCGATACCGATGAGTTCGCCTTGAGCGTTCAACTCGGCCGTAATGTTAGGCGCGAGTTCGACACTGCTAAATTCGGCTTCCTCCGCAAGCATCAAAAATAACACATCTTCTTTCTCAAAATAACGCATTCGCATCGAAGCCGACCCAGGCATATCCCTGATAGCCCGCTATCGCTTCTCCGACTTGCGCAGGGCTTCCGCGCCGCCGACGATGTCCATCAACTCCCGGGTGATGCCCTGCTGGCGGGCCTTGTTGTACTCCAACTGCAGCACATCGGCCAACTCGGTCGCGTTGTCCGTGGCCTTCTTCATGGCCACCATGCGGGCCGCGTGTTCGCTGGCGCGCGACTCCAGCAGGGCCTGATACACCTGCAACTGGATGAAGCGCGGCACGATTTCGTCCAGCAGCGTTTGCTGGTCCGGCTCGTAGATGTACGCGCCGGCGTGGCGCTTGGTCCCGCCCACAAATTCGGCCTCGACCAACGCCTCGGCCTCGACCTCCAGGGGCAGCAACTTCTTGACCCGGGGCTCCTGGCGCAAAAAACTGATGAAGTCCGTGTACACGATGTACACCTCGTCCACCCGGCCCTCCAGGAACTCGTCCACGGCCAGGCGCCCGATGGCCGAAGTGTCCACGAAAGTGAACTTGTCGGGCAGACCGCTGAAATCGGCCAGCAACTCGTGCCCCATGCGCAGCAGCATCTCCCGGCCCTTGCGACCCACGGTGATCCACTTGACGGGCACGGGGCTTTTGTCGAAGCGTTTGAACGCGGTCCGCAGCACATTGGTGTTGTACGGCCCGGCCAGGCCCCGATCCGCGGTGACCAGAATCACGGCCACGGCCTGCACCTGCTCGCGGGTGGTGAGCAGGGGATGCAAACTGTTGCGGCCGGGCTGCTGGGCCAGATGCGTCAGCACTTCCCACGCCTTGGACGCGTACGGCCGCGTGGCCTCGACGGCCTGCACCGCGCGCTGCACCTTGCTCGCGCTCACGGCCTGGAGCGCGCGGGTGATCTGGGCGATGTTCTTGACGCTCTGGATGCGCTTCTTGACTTCGCGTGCCGTTGCCGCCATGTTCACCTCGACTCAAGGGTGCAGGGGGAACGCTCCGCGCGGGGCCGGGCTGGGTCGCTCCGGGCCGCGCGAGTTCCCACCACCGGTCCGCTGCTCACCGCCAGGTGCTCATGAAAGCCTCAAAGGCCTCCTTGAGCCGGGCCTCCACATCGTCATCCAGCCGCTTGGTGGTCTCGATGGCCTCGATGATGTCAGGGTAGTTGGCCTCCATGAAGCGCAACACCCGATGCTCCCACTCCGAGACCCGGTCCAACGGCACGGGATCCAGATAACCCCGGGTGCCGCCGTAGAGGACGATGACTTCCTCCGAGAGGGTCATGGGCGCGTAGCGCGGCTGCTTGAGCAACTCTTGCAGACGCAAGCCCCGGTTGAGTTTGGCCTGGGTCGCGGGGTCCAGTTCCGAACCGAACTGGGCGAACGCGGCCAACTCGCGGAACGCGGCCATCTCCAGGCGCAGGCGGCCGGCCACCTTCTTCATGGCCTTGGTCTGCGCGTCGCCGCCCACCCGGGACACCGAAATACCCACATTGATGGCCGGGCGGATGCCCGCGTTGAACAGGCTCGACTCCAGGTAAATCTGGCCGTCGGTAATGGAAATCACATTGGTGGGGATGTACGCGGACACATCGCCCAGCAGGGTCTCGATGATGGGCAGCGCGGTCAACGAACCGCCGCTGCCGCGCACCTTGAGCACCTGATACGCGTCCGCGTCGTCCATGTCCTTCAGATATTCGTGCGCGTCGTGCTCGGCCAGGGGCCCGTCGAAGACCGGCGTGCCCTCCACCCGATCCTCGGCCGCAGCCATGCCGTCCTCGGTGGCGTAGTCCTTGGGCACGATGACGAACTTGTCGGCCAGCCGCGCGGCCCGCTCCAGCAGCCGGGAGTGCAGGTAGAACACATCGCCCGGATAGGCTTCGCGGCCAGGCGGGCGGCGCATGAGCAGCGAGACTTCCCGGTAGGCCCACGCGTGCTTGGACAGGTCGTCGTAGATGATGAGCGCGTCCCGGCCCTGCTCCATGAACTCTTCGCCGATGGCGCAGCCCGCATAAGGGGCCATGTATTGCAAGGCCGCGGGGTCTTCCGCGGACGCGGACACCACCACCGTGTATTCCATCGCGCCCAGGCGCTCCAATTCGTTGACGATGCGGGCCACCTGGGCCTTCTTCTGGCCGATGGCGACATAGATGGCGATCATGTCGCCGCTGTACTTCTGGCTCAGGATGGTGTCCAGCGCGATGGCCGTCTTACCCGTCTGCCGGTCGCCGATGATGAGTTCCCGCTGGCCCCGGCCGATGGGGATCATCGCGTCGATGGCCTTGATGCCCGTGTGCACGGGCGTGTCCACATCCTTGCGCTCCATCACCCCCGGCGCGATGCGCTCGATGGGCCGATACTTCTCGAAGGGGATGGGGCCCTTGCCGTCCAGGGGTTCCCCCAGAGGATTCACGACCCGACCGATGAGGCCGTCGCCCACGGGCACCGAGGCAATCCGGCCCGTCGCGTACACCAGCATTCCCTCGCGGATGCCGGCGATGTCGCCCATGATGATGATGCCGACATTGTCCTCTTCCAGGTTGAAGGCGATGCCCATCACGCCGTTCTCGAACTGCACCAGTTCTTGAGAACGCACATGGGACAAGCCCGTCGCCCGGGCGATGCCGTCGCCGGCCTCGATGACCTTGCCAACTTCTTGCACGGCCGCGGTGGGCTCGAAGGCCTCGATTTTCGCCTGCAACTCCTGGGTAATCTGCTTGAACAGGTCCGCCATAGAGTTTCCTCCTCGCGTGCGCCGCGTGGGTGGGTTATCCCGTCGGCAGGGCCGCGGGTTATGCGTCTTGCGTCAAAGCGGCCACCGTGGCCGCATCCAGGCGCTGCACCAGCGCGGTGACCAGCCGCACCGCGTTCACGAAGTCGTCGTGGTGCATCAGCGTGCTGTGGGAGTGAATGTAGCGGGTGGGCACGGAGATGACCACCGTGGGCACACCGGTCTTGTAGATGTGGATGCGGCCGCCGTCGGTGGCACCGCCCTCCAGGAACGACGGCTGCACCGGAATGCCCTCGGCCTCCGCGACTTCCATCACCAAGTCGCGCAACGCCAGGTTGGGAATCATGGAACGGTCGTAGAACACCACGGTGGGGCCTTTGCCCAACTTGGCGGAGGCCTCGTCGGCCTTGATGCCAGGGGTGTCGCCCGCGATGTCGGTTTCGAGGATGAGGGCCACATCGGGCTCTACCGACCAGGGCGCGGTGCTGGCCCCGCGCAATCCGATTTCCTCCTGCACGGTCGCCACGCCGACGACGGTGTTGGGATGCTTGCCATCCTGCAAGGCCCGCAGCACTTCGATCATCATGGCCACGCCGGCCCGATCGTCGAAGGCCTTGGCCACATAGACCTTGCCCGGCGCCATGACCTCGAAGGGCGCATGGGGCACAATGGGATCGCCGACGCGCACGCCCAGTTCTTCCACCTCGGCCTTGGAGGACGCGCCCACATCAATGAACATCTGTTTCTTCTGCACGACCTTGTTGCGCTCCTCGGCCGAAAGCAGGTGCGGCGGCTTGGCGCCGAACACGCCCAGCACATCGCCCTTGCGGGTCTTGATGATCACCCGATGGCCCAGCAGCACCTGGTCGAACCACCCGCCCAGGGGGATGAAGCGGATCATCCCCTCGTCGGTGATTTGCTTGACCATGAAGCCGACTTCGTCCATGTGCCCGGCCAGGAGGATGTGGGGCCGCTCGGCCGAGCCTTCATGACGACAAAAAACATTGCCGATGCGGTCCTGGCTCACCTGGCCCAAGGGCTCCAAATGGCGACGCACCAGGGCGCGCACCGGCGCTTCGTAACCGGGAACTCCCGCGGCTTCGGTCAGTTCCTTCAACAGTTGTACGACCGTGTCCATATTATTGTACTCCGTAAGCGAGATGCGGGCCTATGATAACGCAAAGCCGTGGCCTTGTCCAGTTCGCGCCAAAAATCACAAGGGACGGGGCCCTGGCGGGCCGGGCTGGCACGCGGGCGAGGCAGAAACGCAGGCCCTCAAGCGGCCTCGCGCAAAGGCCGCGGACGCTCGTCCAGGCGCTCGATGCGCCACTCCAGCAGTGGGCGGATGACGCCCAAGCGGCGCTCGGGCCATTGGAAACCCACCGCGCCCGTGGCATCCACCAGGAACGAGAGCGCGTTCTCCTCGTGGAAGTAGGTGCGGTGCCCAAAAGTGCTGGCGTTGACGGCCAGCACATAGCGCCCCTCGTTGAGCAAACGGCCCGGAATGCGGGCCCGGCTGACATAGTGCCCCGCGGGGCGCTCGCTCCAGGCCTCGTAGGCCGCGGGGTCGTCGGTGTCGAAGGAAGTGAACACATACTCGCCCCGCATGGTGAGCAGATAAATGCCCACCCGCAGCCCCCGAATGGGCTCGGCCAGGCTGTATTCCCATTCCACCGTGATGTCGTGAATCGCGGCGAAGGTGTCGGTCACCCGGCCTTTGGGGTCCCGCACCCGCAGCGCGTGGGGGCGGAAGGGATGGGCCTGGGGCGGCACTTCCTCCGCGGTCCACACCCGCTCGCCCGAGCGGCGCACCCCGGCCGAAAGGTAGAAGTCCACCGCGTCGGGCGTGGGGCCGTCGAAGACGATGCGGCCCTTGTCCAGCACCACCGCGCGCTGGGTCAGGTGCAAAATGGCCGACATATTGTGGCTGACGAAGATGACCGTGCGGCCCGACGCGGCCACTTCCCCCATCTTGCCCAAACTCTTGCGCTGGAACTCCGCGTCGCCCACGGCCAGCACTTCGTCCACCAGCAGGATCTCGGGCTCCAGGTGCGCGGCCACCGCGAAGGCCAGCCGCAAATACATGCCGCTGGAGTAGAACTTGACGGGCGTGTCGATGAACTTTTCCACGCCCGCGAACGCGACGATGGCGTCGAATTTGCGCTCGATCTCGGCCCGGCGCATGCCCAGGATCGCGCCGTTGAGGTAGATGTTCTCCCGGCCCGTGAGTTCGGGGTGGAAGCCCGTGCCCACCTCCAGCAGCGAGCCCACCCGACCGTACAACTCCGCGTAGCCCTCGGTGGGCTCGGTGACCCGGGAGAGAATCTTGAGCAGGGTGGACTTGCCCGCGCCGTTGCGGCCGATGAGCCCCAGCACCTGGCCCGCGGGCACTTCCAGGTTGATGTGCCGCAGGGCCCACAGGGTGGGATGCCGCTCGCGGCGGAACCAGGTCCAGGGCCGCACCAGGGTTTCCCGCAAAGTGCGATATTCGCGTCCGCCCGCAGGCCCGCCCAAGCGGTAGCGTTTCCCCAAATCGTGGGTGCGAATGGCCAGGCTCACGCGCGCCTCCAGGCTATACGCGGTCCGCAAAGTAGCGTTCCATATAACGGAAGAACACCAGGCCGCTGCCCAGCAAGAGCAGCGCGACCAGCACCGACAGGGCCATGCCCGCATCGGGGCCGGTGGGCGTGCCCAGCAAGGCCCAGCGAAAGCCGTTGACCACCCCGGCCATGGGGTTGAGGGAGTAGATCAGCCGCCACTTCGCGGGCACCAGGTTGCTGGAATAGACCACGGGCGTGACGAAGAACAGCAGGTTGACGATGTAGGGCACGATGTAGCCCACATCGCGGTAGAGCACATTCAGGGCCGCGGCCCACAGACCCGCGCCGATGGTCACCACCAGGGCCAGCAGCAGGAAGAAGGGCAGGGTCCACAGGTGGGGCGTGGGCCGCACGCCGTACCAGACCATGAGGCCGGCCAGCACGCCAAAGGCGATGAAGAAGTCCACCAGCGCGCTGAAGATGGCCGCCAGGGGGATGGCCAGCCGCGGGAAGTACACCTTGGTGAGCATGGGGCGGCTGCTGACCAGGGAGCGTCCGGCCTGGTTGAAGGCCTTGGCGAAGAAATCCCACGGCAGCAGGCCCGCGTAGGCGAAGATGGGGTAAGGCAGGTCGTCGGAGGGCATCTTGGCCAGGCGGCCGAAGAAGATGCTGAAGACCACCATGGTCACGAAGGGCTGCAGCACGGCCCAGGCCACGCCCAGCACGGTCTGCTTGTAGCGCACTTTGATGTTGCGCCAGGTGAGGAAGTACAGCAGTTCCCGATAGCGCCACAGTTCGCCCAGGTCGGGGATGCCCCAACCCCTGGGCGGACGGATGATGTAGGTGGGGGTGCGTGAAGAAGTGGTCATCTTCTATAACTTAGGAAAAAGAGCGCGCTGATTTTTATCTAACAACGGTATCCGATCATCTGCCAATCGGTGTAAATCCGACGACATGGCATTCCGTGAACCATAAAACAACCAAATGCGGACACCAGCCTCCTTCGCCCGCTGGACTGCCGGGACGAAATCCGCGTCTCCCGCGACCAAGGCGATGTCTGAGACATGCCCCGACAAGGCATAATAAACCAAATCAATCGCCAAAAGCACATCCACCCGTTTCTGTTCAAAGTAAGATGTTCCGTCTTCTCGATAGCGTTTCACCAATCGCCCCAAACGAACCTCAAATTTGGGCAAATTTTCTAAAAAATTGCGAAAGCGCGTAAAACCTTGATAGCGGCTCCTTTCCTCAGCGGTGGGAGGGTTGGACTGGTATGGAGCGCAATCATAATAAATCGTTCGCAGCAAAGACCGAGGTTGTCCTTGATTTCGCTGTTGTACCTGCTCCAACACCCAACGGGGAAATTCCTCAAAATTGGCCCGCGCATGAGCGATCTTTGCCATTGCTTTTAGATAGCCTCCATCAATCAATATCAACAAACTCATCATCTTCCTCCTCTCCACATAACACTTACTCCCTCCTTGCGCAACAAAGAAAGCGCCCTTTCGTGAGGGCGCCTTCTTAGAGCATATTCCTTACCGATGCTCCTACCGCACCTTTTGGCCTTATGTGCGGGCTCAGAGCACCGGGGGGATATTGCGCCCTCATTATAGGAAAAGACAAGACCTTTGTCAAGAAAACCCAGTTTTGTAAAGACAGTCAAACTCCGCTCTCAGGCAGATATCAATGAAGCACTTTCCTCTATCTACCCAACGAGCCAACCGCCCACCGGCCGCGGCCTCCGGGAGGGAAAGCCCTCAAAGCCGCGGCCTCCGGGCCAATCTTCGGGCTACAAGGATACCTTGGTTGGCGAATTTAGGCAATGTTTCGTCCCGCGGGCCGGGCCACCCCGCGCGGCCGAGGGCCGGCCTCAGGGCGCGTCCTCCGGCCGCGAGCGCGGGCCGCGGGGAGGGGCTTCGGGCGCAGGGTCGGCCGCGTCGTGGGTC